>JBILQA010000104.1:0-8200 GCA_044373535.1 Akkermansiaceae bacterium
TTTCCAATTCCAACAACGGCGCGGTCATGTCGTCTTGCGGCGTTTCAGGTTGATGGAGAACAGCCCGGCCGGACGCAGGAGCATCAGGAGAATAATCAGCGCGGCGTAGATGATCATCCGGTAGTCGGAGAAGTCGCGCAGGAACTCCGGCATGAGCGTAAGCAGGATCGCCGCGGCGATGACCCCCACGGTGCGGCCCATGCCGCCAAGGATGACCATGACGACAATGTCGATTGACTTGATCCAGTCGAAACCCGTCGGGGAGAGGAACTGCTTATGGTGGGCGTAGAGGCCGCCGGCGATGCCGGCAAAAAACGCGCCGGTGACAAAGGCGGTCACCTTGGTGCGCGTGGTGTCGACGCCATTGGACTCCGCGGCGATCTCATCATCGTGGACGGCGATGAACGCGCGACCGTAGGTGGAGTTCACCAGCGCGGAAATGGCGTAAATCGTGATGGCGGCAAAGGTGAAGGTCCACCCGAGGTTGGTGAGCTTCGGGATCCCCTTGAGCCCGCTGGCGGCGCCGACCGCCCCCGTGTTCTGCGCAATGACCCGGATGATTTCCCCAAACCCAAGGGTCACAATCGCCAGGTAGTCACCGCGCAAGCGCAGCGAGGGAATCCCCACGAGCAAGCCGACGAGCGCCGCAAGCACGCCACCGGCAAGCAAGACAAGCGGGAAAAACCACACCGCGCTGGCCGTCTCCCCGGCGCTCAGCGAGATCCACGCGGCAAAATATCCACCCACCGCCATGAACCCGGCATGCCCCAGGCTGAACTGGCCGGTGTGGCCGTTGATCAGGTTCAGGCTGGTGGCCAAAATGATGGCGATGCCAACGTCGATGACCACCCCGAGGTAATACCGGTTAAACTGCGGCGAGAAATACGACGCCAGGATCGCCAGCGCGATGCCCACCAGCAGCCAGCGTTTTGCTCCGGAAACGTTCGGCATCAGACTTTCTCCACGGTGGAGCGGCCAAGCAGGCCGGCGGGTTTGAGAATCAAGATCAGGATGAGGATGCCAAACGCGATGGCGTCCCGGTAGTTTGACAGCCCTGGGATGCCGCCGGCGATCACTTCAAGCAGGCCAAGAAGAACCCCGCCAAGCACCGCCCCCTGAAGGTTGCCGATGCCGCCAAGCACCGCGGCGACAAATGCCCGCAGGCCCGGCTGCACGCCCATGAGCGGATCGATCCCCGGGGCCTTCATCGAGTAGAGAATCCCCGCAACCGCCGCGAGCCCCGAGCCCAGGCCAAAGGTAAACGAGATCACCCGGTTGACCGGCACGCCCATCAGCAGGGCCGCCTGCTGGTTGAAGGAAACCGCCCGCATCGCCGTGCCAATCCGGGTTTTTTGCACGACAAACCACATCGCCACGAGCAGCACCGCGGTGACCGCCACGGTCAGCACGTCGTTGCTGGAAACCACCAGGCTGCCCAGATGGATCGAGGACTCCGGCAGCAATTGCGGGAACGGCTGCGGCGCCGCACCGATGACTTTCTCGTTTTGTGCGGTATATTCAATGAACAGCGAAACCCCGATCGCCGTGATCAGCACCGTGAGCTTTGGCCGGTTGCGCAGCGGCCTATAGGCAAAGCGCTCAATGAGCATCCCAAGGCACGCGCACACCAGCGCCGCGGCGACAAACACCAAAACACAACCAAGCACCGACTGCGGACCAAACAACCTCTCAATCTGCGGCGTCAGCCAGAACGCCGTGAACGCCCCAAGCATCAATACATCGCTGTGGGCGAAGTTGATGAAGCGCAGAACCCCGTAGACCATCGTGTAGCCAAGGGCGATGAGCGCATAGATCGCCCCGAGCCCAAGGCCGTTGATGATTTGTTGCAGCCACTCCATGCCCTGCGTTCCCTCGAAACCCGCGCGGGTGCTTGCCCCGCGCAAGCGCCCTACGGTTTGACCGTGGCGTTGTAGGTGAACTTCCCGTCCTTGATCTGGATGAAGACCAGAGCCTTCAGCGCGTCGCGGTCGGCGTTCAGGGTGATCACGCCGCTGGCTCCAGCGAAGTCCTTGGTCGCGGCGATCGCGTCGCGCAGCGCGGCGGACTCGGTGGTCCCGGCGCGCTTGATCGCATCCACAAGCACCTTGGCGGAGTCATAGCCAAGCACCGCCATGGCATCCGGGCTTTTGCCGTTGAAGCGCTTCTTGTAGGCCGCCACGAAGCTGTTCATCTCTGGGGTCCCTTGGTCAGGCGAGCAATGGGTCGAGAAGTAATGCCCCTCCATGGCATCCTTGCCGATGGTCAGCAGGCTTTCGCTTTCCCAGCCGTCGCCGCCGAAGATCGGGATGTTCATGCCCAGCTGCTTGGCCTGAATGCAGATGAGCGCCACGTCGTTGTAATATCCCGGGAGGAAGATCGCGTCGGGCGCGTCGCCCTTGATGGCCGTCAGCTGGCCCTTGAAGTCCTTGTCGCCGCCGTTGAAGTCGAGCTCCGCGCCCACCACCCCGCCGCTGCTGACAAACTTCTCCTTGAAGTTCTTTGCCAGGCCCTTGCTGTAGTCGCTCTTCACGTCGGTGAGGATCGCCACCTTCTTGGCCTTGAGCGTCCCGCTGGCAAAGTTCGCCAGCGCCCCGCCTTGGAACGTGTCGGTGAAGCAAACCCGGAAAATATAGTCGCCTTCCTTGGTCACCGACGGGTTGGTCGACGCCGGGGAAATCATCGGAATCTTGTTCTGCTGGCAGATCGGCGCCGCTTCCAGCGACCGGCTCGAGGCCACCTCGCCCAGGATGGCCACCACGCCGTCCTTGGAGATGAGCTTGTTGACCGCGTTGGCCGGCTCGCCCGCCTTCGTCTGGTCGTCTTCAGTGAGCAGCTCAAGCTGCTTGCCGAGCACCCCGCCTGCCGCGTTCGCCTCCTCGATGGCCAGCAGCGTCCCCTCGTGGGACGAGGTGCCAAAGGTCGCCTCTTTGCCCGTCAGGGAGGCAAACTCACCCACCTTGATCGTGTCCGCGCTCCCGGACTTGCAGCCAGACAGGGTCAAAACGCTCAGCAGGCCGGCAACGATAGGTAGCAAATTTCGAACTTTCATGAAAACTTGAACGGGATTGGCCGTCAAACTAGGTAGCCGCCCTCCCGAGCGCAACAGCATTTTGACACCCCGGAGGGTCAACTGAATGAGACAACCGCAAGGCTCATTCCGCCGCCGCCGACCTCCGCCGATCAGGCTTGCCGCGCGGCCGCGGCGGCACCCACTGTTAGAAAAGCATGTACGAGCACCGCAAAAGTCCGTTGTTGAGCCGCGGGGCGTTCCGGCGGCGTGTCGGTCGGCACTTCTGGTTGGCCACCGTGCTGTTGGCCGCGGGGCTTGGCGCCGGGGTGCTCGGGTACCATCTGCTTGGCGGCCTCGGCTGGGTCGACTCGGTGCTCAACGCGGCGATGATCCTCGGCGGCATGGGACCGGTTGACCCGCTCCACAGCGACGCGGCCAAGCTCTTCGCCGCCGCCTACGCGCTGTTCTCCGGGCTGGCCTTCATCGGTGTGGCCAGCTTGATCATCGCGCCGTTTGCCCACCGGGTGCTCCACCGCTTCCACCTGGGGGAGGGTGAGGGGCAGGACCGGGGTTGACCCGGGAGCGGGCGGCGGGGTAGTTAGACGCGCCGCGCCGCGCGGGCGAAACGCTATGCAAGTTAGAACAGCCTGTTTTTTGTTAGCCGCTGGTTTTCTCGGTTGGAGTTTGCCGCCGGCAGCCGCGGAAGTGGCGGCCGAGGGCTACGTGTATTCCTCCTTCACCGGTGACGGCGAGGACGGGCTGCACTTGCTAACCAGCGAGGACGGCAAGAAGTGGGAGGCGGTCAAGGGCTACGCTAGCCTCTACAAGCAAACCGACGGGCTGATGCGCGACCCGTCGCTGTGCCGCGGCGGGGACGGGAAATATCACCTCGTCTGGACGACCGGCTGGTGGAACGACACGATCGGCATCGCCCACTCGGAGGATTTGATCCATTGGACGCCGATGCAGACGCTGCACATCTGGGCGGACTACGCCGGCCCAGGAACCGAGGAAAGCGACGCGAAGAGGTGGCCAAAGGACCTGAGCCAGCCGGCGGAGCGCCACCCGAAGGTGCGCAATTGTTGGGCGCCGGAGATTTTCTACGACGACGAGACGCGCGAGTACGTGATTTTCTGGGCCACGACGATCGATGACGCCAGCGTGTTCCCCAAGACCTGGGACGCGAACCGCTGGGAGCGCATGAACCAGCGCGTCTATTGCATTACCACCAAGGACTTTAAGACCTATTCACCGCGCAAGTTCTTCTTTGCCCTGCCCGACCGGGTGGTCATCGATGCCTGCATCGCCAAAGTGGCTCCGGGGCGCTACCGGATGGTCATCAAGGATGAGCTTGAACAGCGCCTACACGTCGCCGCGCCAACTGGCCCGCTGAAATCTTGGGCCAATATGCCCGCCAACTTCTGGGGCCCGCTTGCCGATGCCTTTACCGGCCCGGGCATCGAGCCGGACAACACCAACGCCGAGGGACCCACCATCATGCGCGTCGGCAACGACTGGCTCGTCTATTGCGACTACTGGCAGGCGCAGAAAAATGGCCTCTTCACCACCCGCGATTTCAAGACCTTGACGCGCTCCAGCGACGAGCTCGTTGTCCCCACCTGGGTGCGCCACGGCACCGCTCTTCCGGTGCCTCGGGCGACGCTCGACGCGCTCAAGGCATTGAAGTGAGACTCGCTGGCTGCCTTGGATTAAAAAACGGCGACCCTGCTTGCAGGGCCGCCGTTTTTTCTGGGGGGGTAATGACGGTGCGGCGGTCGCAGTGCTTGCAGAGGTCGTGCCCTCCTTTTTCGGGGGAGAGGCGGCCGGCGAACGGTCATTACCAAAGGCTAATCCAATTGCTGTCGGAGAGATTCTGTTTGAGCGGCCCCCTTATCGCAGGGCTCGGCTTGCGGGGAAGGTGCCAGCTTTCAACCAGAAGGCAAGCGGCCTTGTCGCGTGCTTGTTAGCTGTTCGGGTGCTCCGTGGCGTCCGGATAGGACCCCAGCAGCTTGACGAGCGAGCAGTGCTTCTCGAGCTCGCCCAGGGCGTCGGCCACGGCAAGGTCCTCGCAGTGGCCGGCGAGGTCGACGTAGAAGATGTACTCCCAGTCCTTCTGCTTGGAGGGCCGGCTCTCGATCTTCGACATGTTGATGTTGAACGCGTCAAAAGCCCTCAGGGCGTTCACCAGGGATCCCGGCCGGTCGTGCACGGAGAACAGGATCGAGGTCCGGTCGTTGCCCGTCGGCGGGCAGGTCTTCTCGCCAATGACGAGAAAGCGCGTCGTGTTAGTCGCGCGGTCCTGGATCGAGGCCTCCAGCATCGTTAGGCCGTTGAGCTCCGCGGCGAGCGCGCCACCGAGGGCGGCGGCCCCCTGTGAGGCGTACTCGCGGGCCAGCGCGGCCGCCTTGGTCGTGGAGGAGACCTCCACCTGGTCGGCTTCCGGGAAATTGCGCAAAATCCAGTTGCGGCACTGGCCGAAAACCTGCGGATGCGAGTAGAGCGTGCGGATTTCCTCGCGCGGAATGGCCGCCATGAGGCCGTTTTCAATCCGCATGAGGATCTGCGCGCAGATCCTCAGCGGTGACTCGACAAACAAATCCAGCGTGTGGGAAACCGCGCCCTCCGTGGAGTTCTCGATTGGCACCACCCCGTAGTCCGCCTTGCGCCGCGCCACCTGATCAAACACCTCGGCGAAGTTCGCCTGCGGCGAGTACGCCACACTGTGGCCAAACTTCTTGATCGCCGCCTGATGGGTCCAGGTGCCCTCGGGCCCCAGATAGGCAATCTGCAGGTCGTCCTCGAGCGCCAGCGCCGCGGACATGATCTCCCGATAGATCGCTCGGATCGACTTCTCCGGCAGCCGCCCGGCGTTCATCGCGACCAGCCGCCGCAACAGCGCCTCCTCACGCTCAGGCGCATAGATCTGCAGCCCGTCGCGCTTCTTGACCGCCCCGACCTCGTGGACCAGGTCCGCACGGCGCGATAACAGCTCTAGCAGGTCGCGGTCGATCGTGTCGATTTGCTGGCGGATGTCGTCGAGGTTCACAGTTGGAAAGTTAGCGTTGGGATCAGGCGTTGGACGGCACGTCCGCGGCTGCCGGGGCGAGGTCGGGGAACTCGGGGGTCTCTTCGGCGGCGGCGGTGGCCGGTTGGGCGCTGGCGGCCGCATCGGGGAGCTTCACCTTGCGCAACTCCGCGGCGTTGGGCAGATCATCGACGCTGCGGATGCCAAAGTGTTCAAAAAACACGTCCGTCGTCTCATACAAGAGCGGCCGGCCGGGAAGGTCCGCGCGCCCGCCAATCCGGATGAGCTCCCGGTCCAGCAGCTTCTGAACCATGCCGTCGCACGAGACGCCCCGCACCGCCTCCATCGCGGCCTTTGTGATCGGTTGGCGGTAAGCGATGATTGCCAGCGTCTCCATCGCCGGGCCGCTGAGCCGCTCGGGCTTGCGCCCCGGGAAGAGCTGCCGGACAAACTCGCCAAACTCCAGCCGGGTAAAGATCTTCCACCCCTTGGCACGCTCCAGCACCGCAAATGCCCGGCCCGTCTCCGTGTAGCTCGCGTTGAGCTCACCAATCGCCGTGGCCACCGCCGCGGCGTCCAGCGTGGCGAGTGCCTCGAGATCCGCGCTGAGCGTGGCCGTTAGGTCGCCCTCCTCGCGCGCCTTGAGCACGGCGTCGTCGGCTTCCGCGACCCGCGCACGCACCAGCCGCGCAAGCTCGTCGAGCGGCAGCGGCTCCTCGGAAGCGATTAGAAGGGCTTCGATAATGGCGTTCAGGTGCATGGGCGGGGGAGACGTTAGGGAAGCCGGCAGCGATTTCAAGCCCTGCAAACACCTCCCACGCCATTCCCCTTAATCCCCGCCCACCAAATTTGATCTTGCAGACAGTCGGCCCCGGCGGTATGCGTGCGCGCCATTTCTTCGGCATGCTAGGCATTCCTCGCCACCCCGGCGCGGCCCAAAACAATCCAAGGAAATCAGAATTTTCCCCATTATCATGGCCAGCAAAAAGTCTCCCGCGAAGAAATCCGCCAAACCCGCCGCTCCAAAGGCGCCCGCCAAAAAAGCCGCCGCCAAGCCCGCCGCTCCAAAGGCGCCCGCCAAAAAAGCCGCCGCCAAGCCCGCCGCTCCCAAGGCGCCCGCCAAAAAAGCCGCCGCCAAGCCCGCCGCTCCAAAGGCGCCCGCCAAAAAAGCCGCTCCCAAGGCAAAGCTTAGCGCCAAACAGGCAAGCAAACCCGCCAAGCCCGCCGCCAAGGCCCCAGCCAAGCCCGCGGCCAAGCAGGCCAGCAAGCCCGCCGCCCCCGCGAAGCCCAAAGCCACGGCCGCGGTGAAGCCAAAAACCCCGGTCCTCGACGCCTCCCCGGTACCCGCCCTGGACGGCAGCGCGGTGAAGCCGAACCACAAGCTAACAAGCTTTGTTATCAAACAGAAACAGCGCCTGCTGGACCTGCGCGACGAGCTAACCGACGCGCTCGTCGGCGTGACCCGTGACACCCTGCGCAACGCCCCGTCGGGCAGCGAGGCGTCCGGCAGCGGCATGCACCAGGGCGACGCGGGCAGCGACGCCTACGACCGGGATTTCGCGCTGAGCGTCTTGGCCAAGGAGCAGGACGCGCTCTATGAGATTGCCCAGGCGCTGCGCCGCGTCGACAAGGGGCTCTACGGGGTTTGCGAGATTTCCGGCAGAAAGATCCCGCAAGCCCGCTTGGAGGCCATTCCCTTTGCCCGCCTGACGGTTGAATGCCAGGCGGATTGGGAAAAGGAGCACGGCAACCGGCGCTTCCGCCCGGCCAACGAGGTCGGCTTTGGCGGCGGATTTTATGAATCTGACGAAAGCGAGTCGGTTTCTCTTGACGACGACGAAGATTAAATTAGTTTCGCGCCCCCGATTCGGACCCATTTGGACCCATGCCACGCGACATTATTATTCTCGAGTGCACTGAAGCGAAAGCTGAAGGCAAGCCGACGTCCCGCTACGTCTCGACCCGCAACAAGAAGAGCCTGCGCACGCCGGGTCGCTTGGAGAAGGTGAAGTTCAATCCCTTCCTCAACCGGCGCACCCTGCACCGCGAGCTTCGCTAACAGCCGCCCACTTCCATCACCATGACTGAACCGAAGACCGAACAACGCCGCATCAACTTCCGCAAGGCGAACCGTCAGATGACGCGTCGCCGGCACGACATCCCGA
>JBILQA010000105.1:0-8197 GCA_044373535.1 Akkermansiaceae bacterium
GCCACGCTCAAGCCAATGACCCAGAGCAGGATGATGTCAAACACCCGGCCCGCGCGGGTATCCGACTCGAAAATGATCTTCCGCCAGCGTTCGCGGCGGGAGTCGGGCTGGCTGCGCGGCGATTCCATGGCCCACCCATAGCGCGTAAGTGGATGAAAGTAAGGGAAAACGATGGGCATCCGGAGCGCCCGTGGGTGGACATTTCGGGATCTTGGGGCATGGTGGCCGCGGAGCGTCCGAGCGGCGCGAGCCCCGCACGCTGCATGGACGCCGAAGCACCTGAGAAGAACCCCGCGAAGGCGGCGCCGAAAAAGCCTCGGCGTTGGCTCAGGGTGTTGCTTGGGCTGGGGAGCGTTTTGGCGCTGCTGGGCTTATGGCTGGCCGGCCCGGGCGGGCGGGTCATCGGGGGCCACGTCTTGCGCGGCCAACTCGCGAAAGCCGGGCTGAGCGGCGATTTCACCATCGAGTCGATCGGGGCGCGCGGCGTCATCCTTGGCAAAGTTGACCTTAAAGGGCCTGGCCTGATTCGTTCCATCCGCGGCGAGTCGCTCAAGGTGGACTACCGCATCGATGAACTGCGCCGCGGCAAGATCCGCGCATTCAACGGCACCAACCTGAACATCGAGCTCGATCTGAATGCCGCGCCAAAACGCCATGAGGACCCAACCATTCCATTTGACGCCAATGCGCTCGGGGCGACGCTGCGCGCCGTCCAGGAGAAGCTTGGCCCCGTGGCACTGGACGGCAACAACGTCTCACTCAACGTGGTGCGCGGGAACCAACCAGTCGCCACGATCACCGGCGCGGATGTCCATCACAGTCCCAACAGCGAGCGGTTTACCCTGAAGTTCAGGACCTTTACCGCCGTCGAGCAGCCACCCGCGGGCGAACCGGAGCCGCCGGCGCCCTTGCCGGACCAAGGTTCCCTTGATTCCAACGAGTCGCTTGGGTTGCTGATTCAAGACGTCGAAGCGGCGGCCAAACCGATGATTCCCGGCCAGGAGGTGGAGATCATCTGGACTCCGGCGGGCCTGATGATCGACCGGATCGAGATTCTCCCGGGGATCTTTCTGGAGAAGCTTAATCTCAGCCACATCGCTGGCGCACCGCTGAAGGCCGAGACGATCGTTGAGGTTGATGCCGCGCGCCTTGGCGTGCGTCTCGAGGATGACCTGCGCAATGCCCACTTTGAGTTGCAAAAAGGTCCGCTGGACGTGGCCAGGCTGATGCGCCAGGTCAACCGCGACACGGTCCTTGGCGGCTCCATCGAGGCTCTGGATTTGGCCATTGATGACATCTTCCAGCCCCACGGCCAATGGCGCGCCCGTGGGACAGCCCGCGCAAGTGTGCTGAGCTTCCGCGAGTGGGCGTTCGACGGACTTGACCTGAAGCTCACCAAGGACCGCGGCAACGGCGCGGTCGATCTGCGCGCCAGCCTGCTGGGCAGCGCCTTCACGCTGCAGGGCGGAGCAAAGTTTGTGCCGCGTCTGGCCAATGATCCGTTGCGCTGGTGGCACGACGCCACCCTCACCGGCACCCTGCAAAGCGCCAACCTCCAGCCAGCCATCGCGGCGATTCGGCGCGACCTCGCCCCAGAGCCGTTGACCGTGCCGGTCCCCCAAGCGCGGCTCAAGCTGGATTTCGCCACCACCCTCAAGGGCCCGGCGATGCGGCTCCTCGAGGGCGATTACCTGCTTGACGAGGTTGCCGTTGGCCCGCGCGGGTTGCCCCCTGTCGGCGGCCATGTCGCGTGGGATCTGGATGGCTTGAAGCTGGCAGCCACCGCGACCCAAAAACCGGCCGGTGGCGGCACCTTGGATGTCGATGGCACATGGGACTTCAAATCCCGGGCATACCGCGGGGCCGCCCGGCTTGACCGCTACGACCTCAAGGAGCTGAGCAACTTCCTGCCAGCCTATGGGATCCGGATTCCCGCCGGGGTGCTGACTGGTTCCTGGCACGGCGGCGGCGTCATGGGCGAGCGGCGGACCCACGACGGCAGTGTCACGCTCACCGACAGCTCGCTGCTCTTCGACAGCCGGCCGCCACTGACCGGCAGCGTCCAAGGGAGCTACGCGTGGCCCGGCCGCGTTGAGGTGACCAAGCTGCAGGTGGAACAAAACCGCCACACCCTCGGAATGGCCGCATCGTGGAAAGCGGGCCAACTGATCCTGAGCAACATCGCGCTAACCCACGACGATGCCACGCTGCTCAGTGGCAATGCCCAAGTGCCGCTGGATCCAAACGTGCGCTCGCTTGATGACTTCTTTGCCCAGCAGGGCACCATCGCCGCGGCCCTGACGGCGGACAAGCTGCCGCTTGTCCAGGTCCACGACCTTCTTCCCGGGCTGAAGTTCAACGGCGCAGGGATGATTTTTGGCACCCTTGCGCTGTCGGGCACCCTGGGTGTGCCGGTTGCGGATGCCGTGGTGGAAATCCGCAGCCTCACGGCCATCGATTTCCCCGCCGTGGCGCCCATGGATGTGTTCGCCAAGCTCCACCACAGCGACTCACGGCTCGTTGCCGAGAGCCGCGTCGTGCAGCAGGACGCCACCATCTTCAACTTGGAGGCCAGCCTGCCACTTGCCACCTCCGTCAGGTCCCTCAAGGACTTGTTTGCGCAGAATGGTGAAGTTTCCCTCGCCCTGCAGTCGTCGCGCCTCTCGATTGCGCAGGTCCGCCCGCTTCTCACCGGTGTTGCCCTGCCGGAGGCCGGCAATGTCACCAGCGACATTGCCGTCGCGGGCTCGTTCGCCGATCCAACCCTCACCGCGACACTCAACGCCACCGGATTGAGCGGCGGGCCGCTTGGCGCCACGCCACCGACGGACCTCACAGTGAAGCTCACCAGCGCCGACAAACGGCTCAACATCAGCGGCAGCGCCAACCAGCCAAACGCCCCGCCGGCACGCCTGAGCGGCAGCATGGGGTTTCGCCCGCAGCGCTGGCTGGACAACCCGCAGATGCTCGCAGAGGAGACTCTCGATCTCCGGATAACCATCCAAGGGCTCAACGCGCGCCAACTTGTTACGAACATCCCCGGCGTTGCCGACTTCTCCTTGCTGCTGGATGCGGATGTGACCATCGACGGCCCACTCAACGCGCCTGGCATGCGTGGTGCGGTGGCCGCCCGCGATGGCCGGCTGCGGCCAAAGAATGATTCTCTGCCAACGATTTCCGGGCTGCGGATGGACCTCCGGTTTGACGGCCGCAAGGCGACGTTGCGCGACCTGAGCATGACCCACGCCGGAGGCACCCTGAGCCTGCGCGGCACCGCCGACTTCGCCACCCTGAAGAACCCGCTTCTGGATCTGACACTGACCGGCAACCAAGCGCTGCTGTGGCGCGATGACTCGATGAACGCCCGCGCCAACGCCGCCCTCAGGCTTGTCGGGCCCTTTGACGCCGCGACGCTTAGCGGAAGTTTGGCGGTCGTCGAGACCCTCTACTACCGGGATTTGGAGGTCATTCCGACTACGCCCTTCCGCGCCCCGCGCAAGCGTGCGGTCGTCGCCCGCGTCGACGACATCATCGATCCGGAAAAGGCCGCCAACCGATGGAACATCCCCGTCCCACTCAACAACTGGCTCGTGGACGTGCGCCTGGTCACCCAGGACCCGATTCTGCTGCGCGGCGATCGGATTGGCGGCAGCATCGCTGGGGATATCCGCGCGCGCGGCACCCTGGGGAATCCGCAACTGGATGGCACCGCGGTGCTCACCGATGCCAAGGTGCGCCTGCCGTTCAGTACCTTGGAAGTTCCCCGCGGAACCTTGACATTCACCCCGGAGCGCGGGTTTGACCCGATCCTCGAGCTGCGCGGCACCTCGCGGATCAGCCCGTACGACGTGACGATCTTTGTTTCCGGCTCCGCGGCCAAGCCCGACGTGCTGCTCACCTCCGACCCGCCGCTGCCGGAAAACGAAATCCTCTCGCTGCTGGCAACCGGCGCGACGACCGGCGATCTCGGGACCGAGGCACTCACGCTGAAGGCCGCGCAATTGTTCATTGAGCAGATCCGGCGCAGCCGCTTGCCCTTCGGCAGGCAAATCGGCGAGTTCATCGGCATCCTCGAGGAAATCGACATCCGCATCGGCGCCAATGATCCCTACACCGGGCGCAAGCTCTCCTCGGCCACCGTCGGAATCACCGACCGTGTGCTCATTTCTGTCGCCATCGATGAGGAAGGAAACTCCCGCGGTGTCCTAATGTATCTCTTCCGCTTCCGCTGATGGACCGCCTCCTTGCGCTTCTCCTCGTGATGCTCGCCGCGCTGCCCGCTGGCGCCGCCCACGTGCGCATCCTCGGCCTGACGCGCATCACTGAGGCTCGCGCGCTCGAATTAATGCAGGGACGCCTGACCTACGTGGAGGCCCGCGCGCCTAACCCGGCGCGAGCGGACGACGCCGCCTTTTTCCTCCGTCGCGTCCTGGTGCGTGATGGCTTCAGCAACGCGCAGGTTTCCTGGGCGATCGCCGATGGCGTCATCGTGCTCACCGTGAGGGAGGGAATTCGCCTGAGCCTGGGTGAAATCCAGGTCGTTGGTGTTGAGGATGAGACCTTCAGGAAGATCATCGTGCAGGCGTTCTACCAACCGGCAACGAAGCGCGCCTCTGGCTTTGGCGCGGACTTGCCGTTTCTCGAGGAAGACCTCAACGCCGCGCTCGAGAGCGTGACGGCCGAATTTCAATCCCGCGGATACTGGGAACCCGCGGTGGCCATCGTGGATCGCCAAGTCATTGCCCCCACGGGGAAGGTCAACCTGGTGCTCGAGGCGCACGCCGGCCCCTTGTTTGTCCTGGGCAAGCCGTTGATCACCGGGGATCTCGCCGGCAATGATGCCGCCGTTCGGGAGCTGGTTGATTCCTACGTCGGCTTGGTGGCCGACACCCCATCCATCGATGGCGCCCGTGATGCGGTTGAAAAGTTCTTCCAAGCGCGTGGCTTTGCCCGCGCGGTCATCGAGGTCGGCGCCGAGCGCCTCGGCAACACCTACACCATGGTTTTCCAAATCGACGCCGGTCCCCAGTTGCGCGTCGGCAATTTGACCTTCCTTGGCCTCGACCGCACCGACCCAAGCCGCGTTGGCGCTCGCTTCGCTGGCATGCAGGGCACGTTGTTTGACTCGACCAAGCTCAACAAGCCGGTCTCGGAGTTGTTAGCCACGGGTGCCTTTGCCTCGATTCATACCGACCAGGTGGTACGCGCGGACGGCAGTGTGGACTTGGTGATGGCGTTCAAGGAGGGTCGTGCGCGCGGGATTTCCGCCTACACCGGGGTTGGCAGCTTTGAGGGATTCATCCTCGGGGCCACCTACTTTGACCGGAACTACGCCGGCAGGCTTCTCAACCTCAACGTTGGCGGGGAAATCACCGCGCGCGGCCTGCTCGGCGAGGTGCGCCTGACCAACCCGTGGATGTTTGCCGGCCAAACCCACGGCACCGCCAGGCTCTTTGGCATCACCCGCGACTTCGATGGCTACGACAAGCGCGAGGCCGGTATTTCCGCCACCCTGACGTGGGACATCAACCGGCGCTACCAAGTCGCCCTTGGCGCGGGCACCTCGTACGTCAATATCCTCCCCGGCGGCATCACCCGCGAGGAGACTGGCGAGACGATCTACTCCCACAACTACCTGCGCGTCGTCCAAAAATTTGAGCGCCGCGATAATCCGCTGAGTCCACGGAAGGGATTCTTTGTCGAGATGACCGGGGAAGTTGGCGCCGCGGTCGGCACGGCCACCACGAGCTATGTGAGCACCGAGGCGCGCGCAAGCTACTATATCCCCGTGGGCGATGCTGACCATGTGGCGCTGAGTTTGCGCAACGGGATCCTGTTGCCCTCGTCGTCTGGCAACGACCTGCCGATCGACCTGCGGTTTTTCCAAGGCGGCCCGGACAGCGTGCGCAGTTTCCCGCTGCGCCGCATGGGTGATCTCTCCGGCTCCAATGATCCGCTTGGCGGCGAGGCCTACTGGACTGGCAGCGCCGAGTTCGTCCGCAAGCTGGTCGGCCCGCTCCAGGCGGTGGTTTTTTCCGATGTTGGCACCTTAAGCCGTACTTTTGATGGCTATGGGCTCGATAATGTGGAAGTTGCCCTCGGCACCGGCTTGCGCCTCGATTTGCCGATTGGCCCGATCCGCTTCGAATATGGCCGCAATATGACCCGCGACCCCAACGAGCCGACTGGCGCATTCCATTTCGTCATCGGTGTCTCCTTCTAATCCCCCGCTTCTTCCCCCATGATATCCCTGGTTTTCAGCTGCGAGGCCGCCACCTGCGCCATTCCCGAACAACACCGCGCTTTGTTTGCCGGTGACATTGAGCGCCTCACCTCCGCGGAGGGATGGGAACCCGGGTCGCTCAACCTCGCCCAAGGCATGGCCATGAAATTCCGCACCCCCTTGTGCGACGCCCACGTTTCCCGCCTGCTCATCGACCTCTCGCGCCGCGCCGATGATCCACGGCGCTGGAGTGACATCGCCGCCACCCTGCCGGTCCAACAGCGCGATCAACTCCATGACAGGCAATTCCTGCCCCACCTGAACCTGCTGCGCCAGCGCATCGGTGATGCGCTCAAGCGCAATCCACAGGTGCTCCACGTGTCGGTGCGCACCCACCAAGCCGTCCATGGCGGGCCGATCCCGATCCCCGACATCGGCCTGATCTATCAACCGCTGCGCAGCGCCGAGCGCAGCTTGGCCGAGGCTTGGCTCAATCACTTGCGCAATGGCGCCCCAGACTTGCGCATCACCGCCAACGAGCCGGATAGCGGCGATCATTTCGGCCTGCTCCACCAGCTGCGCGAGGAATTCCCGGATCCATCCTACGCCGCGCTCACCCTCACCGCCTCTCAGTCGCTCTTTTTGGAAGGATCTCCTTGGCGTTGGGATAAGGCCAAAAAGCTCATCCTCGATTCCTTCGCGGAACTCACTGAAGAGACCGTCCCCCGCTGAGCATCCTCAGCCTTAGGGTTTCATCTCGCCGAGCCCGAGGCTGGCAAGGTCCTCGTTGTGCTCCGCGACTTCCCGCAGAACCACATCCATGTCAAACGCGCGGGCTAAAAACCGACGCGCCTCCTGCTCCTCGCCAAGTGCCGCCGAGTAGCAACCCATGTGGTAGTGGAAAATCGAGCTGCGGATCAGCTCGCGCGGGCCGCTCATCAACCAGTCCTTGGCCGCGCGGGTGTCCCCGGTGGCATCCAAACAGCGCGCCGCGCGCAAAAAGTAGTCCGGCCGGTGGGGCACCTTCACACACAGCAAGCGCGCCGTGTCCGCCGCGTGGTTCCACTGCTCACCGCTCATCTCCGCCTCCAGCTTCACCTCCAACGCCGCTGGCCGAAACCGCTCCCGCGCTGACAGGCCCTGCAGCAATTCCAATGCATCCGCTCCCATCCCCAGTTCAATCCAACCCTCAGCCTGCTCCAGAACCTGCTGGAAACTCATCCCAAATCCTTTGGCAACCACCCCCGCACGCTGAATGATTCCCGACGCGGAGGCAAGCCTCCGGCAAGCTGATCCTGACATTCTGGCCTCCTGAGCAGTCCACCCCAAACATGGATGTTGAAGCCCTGGCATCAACGACACCCCGGAATCAGGAACCACCCTCAAAAAAACACCCGGGCACCCCTGCCGAAGCGGGCACCCGGGTGAAACCAACCTGCAACAACAAAGCAAAACTAGCTGCGCGAAGGGACCCGCAGCCCTTGCGCGGGCGGACCGGGTTTCGTGCGGAGCCGCGCGGATTCCTGACCGACTCTTTTTAGAAGGGCGATCAACGAGGCGTTCAAAAAATACTCTTTGAGGAGTATCTGCCGAGTCTGACCGCTGGCATCCGTGCGCGCGATTTTCATGAGCTTTCAGGGGTGGGATTAAAGTTGGGGAACGATGCCCCACCCTGAGGGAAAAGCGACGGATTTAGGCCTCTTTGTCTATCTTTTCGACGACGGTGCGGAAGCTGCCGACCTCAACGACTTGGACGAGTGAGCCGGCCTCGATGAACTCGCCACGGGTGACGACGCTGTGGATTTTGTCGCTGATTTTGGCCTTTCCGGCGGGGCGCAGGTCGGTGACGGCGGAACCGGTGTGTCCGACGAGGAAACCGGTGGGAGACTCGGCGGAATCCATCTTCGGGGTGGGCCCCGAGGAGGTGCTCAGGATGAAGGCGCGGAACATCGGGAGGTCGGGCAGGAAGCGCAT
>JBILQA010000106.1:0-8178 GCA_044373535.1 Akkermansiaceae bacterium
ACACGAAGGCCGTGCTAACAGGGGGCGACGACTCCTGCAGCTTCACCACGTTCCCTGCGGCGGGCAGCGCCGTGCCGACGCGCATCTGGGTTCTGGGTGACTCGGGCACCGGCAAGGCCGACGGTAAGAGCGGCGCCGACAAGGTGCGCGACGGCTATGAGAAGTCGAAGTTCTACAAGCAGCCCAACGTCTGGCTGATGCTTGGCGACAACGCCTATGACAAGGGCAGCGAAGAGGAGACCACACGCGCGGTGTTTGGCACCTATCCGAAGGTCCTGCGCAAGGTTCCAGTCTGGTCGGCCTTTGGCAACCATGAGAGCTACACCGACAAGGGCGCCCCTTACTTCAACGCCTTCTCCCTGCCGCAGGCCGGCGAATCGGGCGGCAAGCCATCCGGCTCGGAAAACTACTACTCGTTTGACTACGGCAACATCCACTTCGTCTGCCTGGACTCGGAGAATGGCAACAACCGCAAGGAGGGCAGCGCACAGCTGGTCTGGCTGGAAGCCGATCTGGCCGCCACCAAACAAAAGTGGCTCGTGGCCTTCTTCCACCATCCGCCCTACACCAAGGGATCGCATGACTCGGACACCGAGCGCGCCCACGGGGAAGTGCGCGAGCGCTTCCTGCCGCTCCTCGAGGGCCATGGCGTCGACCTTGTCCTCAGCGGCCACAGCCACTGCTATGAGCGCTCGATGTTCCTCGACAGCCACTATGGCTTGAGCACCACCTTCGAGCCAGGCTCCATGGCCAAGAACACCGGCTCCGGCCGCGAGACCGACCCGACCGGCGCCTACAAAAAGCAGGCCGGCGCGCATAACGGCGCGGTCTACATCGTCGGTGGCAACTCCGGCAAGGCCAGCGGCGGCAAGCTCAACCACCCTGCGATGTTCGTCTCCAAGAACCTCATCGGCTCACTCGCCATCGACATCAGCGGCGACCGCATGGATGTGCGCGAAATCGACGACAAGGGCGAACTCCTCGACGACTTCACCATCATCAAGTCAAAGTAACGGCTTCTAACTTGCTGTTATAATCCGCCCTTCGCTGCGGGCCGCCACGCATCACCGCGGGCGGCCCGTTTTTTTTGCCGGACATTGGGCCGCGCCGCGGCGCCACGGCGAGCCCGCTCAAGGTCCCTTGAACATTGGTTCATCCGGCATTGCAGGCACTCTGCACGCACGCGCGGCGCGCGGCCGTGCAGAAGTCGGCGGACTCCGGCGCGGCGGGAGCCACCCCGGCTGATAGATCGGCGGTTTGCAGACAGGTTAGGGGCGGCACGCCATCCGCTAGGACGAGGGATGACCATCCAGCAGGCCACTCCCCCTCGCCGCCAAGCGCTTTGCCGTGCGGGCGTGTGGCTGGTCCTTGGCGTGTTATCTGCGGGCTTGGCTGGGGCGTTCGGCCAGGCGGCGCCGGCGCCCCTGCTGCGCGGACTCTATCGGGTAATGGCCAGCAGCGACCCATTTTTCCCGCTCGAGAGCGGCCAGGAGTGGTTTGTCGACTTTGGCAGGGGCGAGGAGGAATTCAGCGGTCGCCTTGCGCTGACCCTGCGGCAAAACCCGAACCTGCGCGTGCGCCTCCTCGTTTGGCAGTTCTCGCCGGTGTCCGGCACACTGCGCATTGGCAGGGCGTCGGCACGATCACCGCGCGGCGCGGTGGAAGCTGCCAGCTGGCAGCTCGCGCGCGGGCCCGCCGGCGCCATCCAGCTGCGCCGCGACGAGCACCAGACGACCCTGATGCCGGCCAGCGCGTCCGACTAAGGGCATTCCGGCTGGCTGCAAGCGCGCGATTTGGTGCTTGCGCCCTCAAGCCGCGCGGCGCGAAGTCGCAGCACTCCGCGATGCGCCTGCTCCTGATTGAAGACAGCCCCCCCTTGCGCAACTCGATCAGCCAGTACCTGCGCGAGGCGGGGTTTCTTTGCGACACGGCCGCCACCGGCGATGAGGGCCTCTGGGCTGCCGCGGAAATCCCCTACGACGCGGTGCTGTTGGATCTTATGCTGCCCAACATCGATGGCATGGCCATTCTGCGCCAGCTGCGCGGCCGCGGCAACGAGGTCCACATCATCGTCATCAGCGCCCGTTACGGCCTGGCCGACAGGCTTGAGGCGCTCAACGCAGGGGCCGATGATTTCCTCGTCAAGCCGTTCCCGCTCGAGGAGCTGCTCGCACGCGTACGCTCCCTGCTGCGGCGCAACTACAGCAAAAAATCCCCGCTGCTAGGCGTGGCCGACCTGCACATCGACCCGCTGCGCCGCGAGGTCGCACGGGCGGGCGAGAACGTCGCGCTCACCGCGCTCGAGTACCGTCTGCTAGAATACCTGGCCTACCGCGCCGGCGAGGTTGTCTCGCGCAGCGACATCTGGGAGCGGGTGTTTGAGGATGCCAGCGGCGGCGCCAGCAATGTCGTGGATGTCTACATCGGCTACCTGCGCAAGAAACTCAACCGCCCGGGGCAGCCGGACCTCATCCAAACCCGGCGTGGCCAAGGCTATGTCCTGAAGGACCCCGCATCATGAGCCATCCGTCGATCCGGCGCAATCTGCTCGTGCGCTGCGGCCTCGGGGTCGGGGTGCTCTTGGCCATGCTCTCGGTGGTGGCCTTCCTTGTGGTTAGGCACGGCCTCTATCACGAGCTTGACCAGTCGCTGGAACAATCCGCGGCCTTGCTGGCCAACGAGGTGGAGTTGGAGAACGGCTCCGTTACCTACGAGTGGCAGGAAGGCATCGGAACCAACAACGAACTAACCAACGCGGGACTCTTCCAATACTGGGACGAGTCGAGCGGTGCATCGATCCGCTCGCCGATGCTCGGCGCGGCGGAACTTCCCAAGTTCCACGGCAAGAACGGTACTCCGGAAATACGAGACATCGTGCTGCGGGACGGCAGGCGGGCCCGCGCGATTGGCATGCGCATCCACCCCTACGTACTTCCGGCCGAGCGCGAGCGCCTGCGGCTACTCGGGGCGAGCATCGACCCACTAAGCCAGCCCCAGGTGCTCGTTGTGGCGCGTGAAACCCGGCGCATCACGGGCGTGCTCACCCGCGTGGCATGGGTCCTCACGGCCGGCATGACCCTTGCCCTGATGCTTGGCTTCTATCTGATTGACCGGGTGGTGCGCGGCTCGCTGCGGCCGATCTCTGAGCTCGCCTCCCAGGTCAATGCCCGCAGCGGCGAACAAACCAGCGCCTTGGACCTCTCCGCCACCCTGCCAGAGGAGCTCACCAGTCTAACGCGCGACATCAACCACCTTCTAGCGCGGGTCTCGGCGACGCGCGAGCGCGAGCAGGATTTCATCCGCCATGCCGCCCACGAGCTGCGCACACCGACTGCCGAGTTGCGCGCCACGGCCGAGCTGGCACTCTCACGGCCCCGCGACGCCGCGGCATATCTCGATTACTTGGAGATTTGCAGCAAGTCCGCAGTGCGGCTCAGCGAGCTGGTCCAGCGCCTAAGCGCGCTTGCGCGCTGTGGCCAACCAGGGCTTGCCGCAACGCTCGCGCCCGTCGACCTTACCGAGTTGCTCGACGAGTGCCGCCTTGCCTTTGCGCCGGCCTTCGCGCGCCGCGGCATGCGCCTCAGCATGCCGCTGGGCGCTTGCGCAGCGCTGGCCAACGCCGACCGCACGCTCACACGCGTGGTGGTCACAAACCTGCTAGACAATGCGGCAAGCTACGCGCCCGAGGGCAGCGAGGTCCATGTGGGCTGCGCGGTGGTTGCTGGGCGGGTACAGCTGGCCATCTCCAACCAGCTCGAGGACTTGACCCTCGACGTGGAACGTCTCTTTGAGCCTTTGTTCAGGCACGACCCGTCACGCCACGATGCCGCCTCGCACTTGGGCATCGGTCTAACGCTGAGCCGCAACGCGGCCAGCAGCATGGGCGCCACACTTGAGGCGCGGCTGCTGGAGCCAGACCGGATCGAGTTCATCCTCTCCCTCGCGCAATAGGCGCGCGGACTCACGGGATTCTCATCATTGGCGCTCTAGGGTTCGTGGTGTGCAGGCCCGCCTGCGGCCCATGAAACAGCGTTTGCATTACTCCTACCCCGCGAGGTTTGTCTTCCTCATCGGCGCTCTGCTCGCCGCGGTGTGCATCCTCGTGCTGCGCGCGATCTATCCACTGGCCACCACCACGCCAACCACGCCGGAAATTCAAGAACCCTAATCACGTGATCAATTCCACCCGTTCAGTCCCCGCCCGCCTCTTTGCCCTTGGGATCGGCATGTTTTTTGTCACCTCACTGGCGGCGCGCATCATCCTGTTGGTGACGGCGCGGCACCATCTAACCATCAACCTGTCGCTCGCCGGAGCATTTGTCAGCGGGGTGGGATATGATTTTGCGGCGGGTGTCTTTGCCGGGCTGCCCTGGCTGCTGCTCGGCGTGCTCATCCCGCCGCGCGCGTTGGCGTCACGGCCGGGGCGATGGCTGATAGCCGCCCTAATGTGGATGTTCGCCAGCGTGCTGATATTCATCACCGCGGCGGAATGGTTCTTCTGGGACGAGTTCAGCGCGCGCTTCAACTTCATCGCCGTTGACTATCTCATTTGGACTCAGGAGGTCTGGGGCAATATCTCGGAGTCCTATCCGATCGTGCCCATCTTCATCGGCATCGGCCTGCTTGCCGCGGCGCTAACCTGGCTCCTCCAGCGGCGCGGCGTGCTCGCATGGCCACTGCGCGGCGGCTCAGCCGGGCAGCAGCGCGGCGCCGCGTTGGTCGGCGGGGTCGCACTTGCAGCCCTGGTCGCCGCTGGTGTTAGGGAGTCGTTCATCCCTGAGTTCACCAATCCCTACCACTATGAGCTGGCAAAAAACGGTCCGTGGTCGTTCTTCGCCGCATTCCGCCAGATGGAACTCAGCTACACCAAGTGGTACCTGACAATCCCAGCGGATCAGATGCGCAGCGAGGTTAAGCAGCTCCTCGGGACTCCCAACGAGCAGGCTGCCAGCCCCTCCAACAATGACCTGAGCCGCACCATCAAGTCGACGGAGCCGGAGAAGAAGTGGAACGTCATCACCATCTGCATGGAGAGCATGAGTGGCGAATACCTGAGCTATCTTGGCAACAAACAGGGGCTAACCCCCAACCTTGACCGCTTGGCCAATGAGTCGATCTTCTTCGAGAACCTGTATGCGACCGGCACGCGCACAGTGCGCGGCATGGAGGCGCTCACTTTGAGTCTGCCGCCCACCCCGGGCCAGGCGATCATCTATCGGCCGGAGGGGACCAACCTAACAACGACGTTCACGCCGTTTCTGGACCGCGGCTACGACTGTGCGTTTTTCTATGGTGGCGATGGCCGGTTTGATTTCATGAACCGCTATTTTGGCACCAACGGCTGCCGGATCATGGATGTCGGCGCCTGGGATGCGCGCGACATCACCTTCAAGACCGCCTGGGGCGCCTGCGACGAGGATCTTTTTCACAAGACGCTCAGGGAGGCCGACGCGGCACAGGTCCGCGGCACGCCTTTCCATTACTTCTGCATGACGACGAGCAACCACCGGCCCTACGACTTTCCCTATGGACGGATCGACTCGCCCCCCCACAAACGCAAGTCCGCGGTGAAATACGCCGACTGGGCGTTGGGCGATTTCATCAACGAGGCCAAGAAGCACAGCTGGTTCAAGGACACCCTGTTTGTCATCGTCGCCGACCACTGTGCCAGCAGTGCGGGAAAAAATGAGCTTGATGTGACCAAGTACCACATCCCCGCCATGATCTACAACCCCTCGCTGCTCCCCGCCCAGACCCTCAGCCAAATGAGCAGCCAGATCGATGTGATGCCGACCGTCTTTGGGCTGATGCACTGGAGCTATCAGACACTCGGCTACGGCCACGACCTCTTGGCGCCTGGCGCCACCAGCCGACCGGGCCGCGCATTTGTCAGCAATTACCAGAAAATCGCACTCCTGCGCGATGACCGCATCGCCATCCTAAAGCCTAACCAACTCGCCTCGGCCTATGCCTGCGATCCCCGCACCGGAGAACTCGGCCCCCTCCGCACAGAAGTGGCAGCCCCGCTGGTTCACGAGGCCGGCGTCTTCTATCAGAGCGCTTCCTGGCTCTTCGGCAGCGGCGGGCTCAAGCGCCCGCCCGCCGCGAAGTAGCCGCCTTGGGGAGCGGGCCCGGGATTGTTAGAAAGGGATGTCGTCGTCGAAGTCCTCATCGTCGCGCAGTTCGGACGGATGCGGTTCGGCGGCGGAGCGCGGTGCGGCAGCGCCCTGAGCCGGGCGGCTGCGCGGGGCGGACGACTCGCCAGGGGCGCCGGCACCTGAGTCGCGCTGCAGCTTCCAGCAGGAGAGGTTAACGAAATATTTGCCGTTGTAGGCGTTGCCACGGATGTCGAAGCTCACGGCGACTTCCTCGCCCAAGGTGAAGCTGTCCAGCAGGCTGCACTTTTCCTTGACCATCTCAAACTTCAGGTCCTGCGGGTACTTGTCGTGTGCGGTGGTGACGACGAACTCGCGCTTGACGAAGCCGCTCGGGAAAGTCTGCGAGTCTCCGATCCATTTGATGCTGCCGCGGGTTTCGTACATGCCCGAAGGTCGTTCGGCATCCCCCCGGATGTCAATAGCGTGAGCAGAGCGCGGGCTGAAAAGCCGCTGCCGCTCAAGGCCTCGGGCCAACAGAGCGCTCGCCGAAGGGCCGCCCCTCGCGGATCGCGCGGGAAAAGTCCTCGTTCGCGGCTTCCCGCCGGGCCTGCGGATTGATCAGGCTGCGCCGCTTGAACTCGGTAAATGGCAAACCTCCAGTGACCCAGGCCGAGCGCTCAAACATGCACTCGTCGGCCTTGCCATTGACCAGGATGCGCCAGTCCCATGGCAGCCGCTCGTCGGCGGGATGCTGCGCGCGGATGCTCGTCGTGCAGTTGGTCGTCACCGCATTGTACCAGCGCGGGTTCTGTTGGAGGCTGTTCAGGGCTGCTAGATACTCAAGGAACCGCTGGCGCGCCTTTTCCACGGGAATGGCTGTGCGGTAAAGGAAGACCTCCTCGCCCTCGCGGATGTTGCTGCGCAGGCGCACCACGTCGCGCTCGTCGGCGACGATGTAGATCAGCTCATACTGGCGGTAGATGCCGCCGATGGCCGAGTAGGCCTCACCGTTCTCCTTGCGCGTCTCGATGGAGAAACAAACCGGCGGCGCATCGGCAAACTGGAAACTGACAACCGGGTGGGCCATCCATGGCGAGCCCCAGTAGGTTACGGCGATATCCACTCCGGTTAGCTGCGAGAGCCGCACCTGGCGCGTCTCCCAGCGGGGCGTGAAGTCCGTCTCGCTGCGGTACTCGAAGTTGCGCACGTTCGAGAGGGTCACCAGGTCGCCGTCAATCTGCGCGCTGGCGGTGCGCGCCACATCCGGCTGCCAATCGCGCTGGTTGCGTGGCGTCTGTGTCAGCCACCAGCAGAGCACCAGCAGCGGTGGGGCAAAGCCGAGCGCCAAGCGCCGCCACGCGCCGCGCGCAGTCACAAGGGCCGCGCCGGTCAAGCTGAGCAGCGCCGCCACCGCCAGCCAGCGCCAGCCACCAGCGACGTCGTAGACCAGGGCGCCGAGCGCCCATGCCAGTAACCCCAGCAGCAGCAACCCGGCGACTCCCACGGCAAAGCGGCAGCTCCAGCGTTTCAGGCGGCAGGGGGTCTGGGACAAAGGGCCTAGTTTGACTGTTGGAGGTGGAGGTGCAGGATGCGGCGCATCTCGGCAAGGGTTTCCGGCATTTCACAGGCACCATGGGGCCCTGGAACCATCAGCTCGGACTTCGCGCTGCGCAGATGCGAGCTCCAGTATTCCACCACCCCGTCGGAACTGTTGGGCGCGTTGTTCTTGCCTTCATCGCCGGCAATCGTGTGGTGCGGCACCCGCAGGGGGACGGAGTCGAGCACCTTGAGGGTGGGGTTTTCCGGCGAGAGCCCGGTGACGCTGTTGGGCATGCGGTTCGCGTCGCCGGTGATCAGGGCAATCGAGCTGCCCATGGTGCTGGCCACCGAGTTGGTCAGGTCGGCAGGCAGCGCAATGAGGCGCATCGCCAGCCCACCAAGGCCGCCGACGGCCATCTTGCTGCCGCGGTGCGGGGTGCAGACGAAGATGACACGGTCGATGTTAGGGTTGGCCTCGAAGGTTGTGGCGCGCTCGACAAGGCTACCCGGCTTGACGTTGCGGAAGAAGGTGTTGGCCTTG
>JBILQA010000107.1:0-8099 GCA_044373535.1 Akkermansiaceae bacterium
ACAGCAGAAGAGGACCCTGAAGGTCTATCCAATTCTTGATTGGGCGGATGCCCAGGTCGAGGGGTACTTCCACCAGCACGAGTTGCCGCGCCACCCGCTTGCCGCCCAGGGATACGTCACGATGGGCGACTGGCACTCGACCCAGCCGGTGAGCACGGGGCTTGACGCCGAGGCAACCCGGTTCAATGGCGAGAAGTACGAGTGCGGACTGCATTTCGACTCAGGCCAACAGGATTTCCAAATCTGACATTTCAGATGTAATAGGCTCTGCGGGCGGTAAGCTCGCGCCGACTTCTCCAACCCAAACCGAAAACTAACAGCATGAGCAAAGGAATCTCAGCCAGCATGGCCGACACGGTGGGCAACACGCCGTTGGTCCGCCTGAACCATCTGACCAAGGGCCTGCACGCGGAGATCTGCGTGAAGGCGGAATTTTTCAATCCGCTTTTCAGCGTGAAGGATCGCATCGGCAAGGCGATGATCGAGGCCGCAGAGCGTGATGGATCGCTCAAGCCCGGCGGGCTCATCATTGAGCCAACGTCCGGCAACACCGGGATTGCCCTGGCGTTTGTCGCGCGGGCGAAGGGTTACCGGATTATTCTAACCATGCCGGAGACCATGTCGATTGAGCGCCGGGTGCTGCTGCGTCTGCTGGGCGCGGAATTGGTGCTCACCCCAGGGCCGCGTGGGATGGGTGGGGCGATTGCCAAGGCAAAGCAGCTGGTGGCGGAGAATGCGGGATCGTTCGGTCCAGGCCAGTTTGACAATCCAGCCAACCCACAGGTTCACCGTGAGACGACGGCCGAGGAGATCTGGGAGCAGACCGGCGGGGAGATTGACGCCTTCGTGGCGGGTGTTGGAACTGGCGGAACGATCACTGGAGTGGGCGAGGTGATCAAGGCCCGCCGTGCGATGAAGGTCTTCGCTGTTGAGCCTTCGGCCAGCCCGGTGATTTCCGGCGGCCAGCCGGGGCCACACAAGATTCAGGGGATCGGTGCGGGATTCATCCCAAAGAACTGCAATGTGGACATCATCGACGAGGTGATCACGGTGAGCAACGAGGACGCTTTTGAGACCGCACAGGCGCTTGCTCAGCAGGAGGGACTTCCGGCGGGGATCTCGACGGGGGCGAATGTTTGGGCGGCGATGCAGATTGCCAAGAGGCCTGAGTTTGCGGGCAAGCGCATTGTGACGATTGGCTGTTCGGCGACTGAACGCTACCTGAGCACGATGCTTGCCGAGAAGGTCCGCGAGGAGGTCGCGAACCTTCCGGTGCACGAGATTTGAATTTGCGTAAGCACCTCCCCCGCATCACCCGGCAGCCGCAAGGCTGACCGGGTGTTGTTTTCTTGAGGTGGTGCTTGGGCGCAAGCTGCGAAGCGCTCAGCTAAGACATCACAGATAAGGGGATTTCAAGGAATGGAGCAATGGCCTGGGCGAGTTTGAGGGGCGAGGAATAGGTGAGGCCGTGAGCGGCGCCGGGGAGAACGATGAGCTCGCCGTGGGGGATGAGGCGTGCGGCCTGCTCCGCCCACCGCTGCGGAACGAGAAAATCGCGGG
Organism: Akkermansiaceae bacterium; assembly: GCA_044373535.1. Taxonomy (GTDB): domain Bacteria; phylum Verrucomicrobiota; class Verrucomicrobiia; order Verrucomicrobiales; family Akkermansiaceae; genus JBILQA01. Next base: position 1,561 of record JBILQA010000107.1, read on the forward strand.
TTCCTCGGACGACCAGCGTCGGAGCGGAGATGTGGGCCAAGGTCGCTTCCATGGGGTGGCTCAGGCAGTGGCGGAGAGTGGCGAGAAGCGTTCGTGGCCCCGCGGCAAGAAAGTGGCTAATGACCAGCGGGGGGAGGCTGCACTTTTCAAACAAGGCGGTGAGGCCAAGACGAATGGCTTGCTCCGGGGCATTGCGGTGGCATGGGTCGACCGTAGGCGCGGCAAGGACGATTTTTCCGACCCTCCGGGGATGGCGGGCTGCAAGTTCCGCGACGACTTGGCAACCATAAGAGTTGCCAAGAAAATCCGCGACAGGTGTCCGAAGCGCATCAAGAAGATCAACCAATGCATCGGCAAGAGCGATGGGCCCCTGCGGCATCCCCGGGCGGAAGCTTGCCCCGTAGCCCGGGAGGTCAGGGATGAGCACCTCGGCATAGCGGGCAAGTTGCTTGGCGAGCGGCAGCATGTAGATGCCGGAAAGTCCAAAACCATGAACGCAAACCAGTGGGGTGCCATGCATTGTCGGCGCGCCGCGCGCCAGCCTCCCGCGGTTGGTGCGCAGGAGGATCTCTCCGCTGGCCGTAGCGATGCGCAGAGTCCGGAAGCGGCTACGGGTTCTCACTTCGGTAAAGCGAGGTGCTCGTGGCGATGTTTGAAGTAGCGCGCGGCAGCGAGGCTGCCGCCAAGGATGAGTGCGGAGGCAAGCAGCGCGGGGCGGCCCTGATGCCTGCCGTTGGGCTGCTTGGCGAGTTGCTGCTTCCAGCCACCGTTTAGCTGGTTCATCGACGGCATGGAATGATAGAGGTTGCCGGGGTGGTCGCCGCTTAGCCGGATTTCGAAATGTTCCTTGGGAACTTGGCGGGCCATCAGCATCTCTGCAGCCCCGGGAGCGATGCGCAACAGGGCGGCAAGCATCTTGGGCGCGGCACCGACAATGATCCGCGGTTTAGGGTGCTCAACACACTTGGCAATGGCGCGGGCCACTTCCTCGGGCGGGTAAATTGGCTCCATTGGCTTGATGGCCCGTCCGGAGTAGTTCGCGGCGTGGCGGAAGAGCGGGGTGTCAATCGAGCCGGGCAGGATCTCGCAGACATGGATGTGCGGGGTGCCCGCAAGCTCCATGCGCAGGCTCTCGGAAAGCCCGTCGATGGCAAACTTGGTGGTGGTGTAGGCGCTTGTCAGCGGCTGGCCGACCAAGCCCACAATGGAGGAAACGTTGATGAGAGTTCCGCGGCCTTGCCGGCGGAAGATCGGCAGGACCGCGCGCGCGCCGTGGATGTAGCCAAACAGGTTGGTCTCAATCACCTGGCGGAAATCCGCCGCTGGCAGGTCCTCGAAGCGTCCAAACATCGTGACGGCCGCATTGTTGATCCACACATCGATCTTGCCGAACTCCTCGACGGCGAGCCGAGCAAGCTGCTGGACTTCCCCCTCCGCAGTGACATCCGCCGGGATCGCAATGGCGCGGCCGCCGCGCACCCGGCATTCCTCGGCAACTTCCTCAAGCGGCTCGCGCTCGCGGGCGCAGAGGACAAGCGTGCCGCCCTGGCGGGCGAACTCAAGAGCTGTCGCGCGGCCAATGCCGCTGGATCCGCCGGTGATGACTGTGACTAGGTTTTTGATGCTTTGCATGGCAACAAGCGTTTCGGAGTGACTGGCGTGCCGCGGCAAGTGCGCCGGGCAGCTGGTTTTACCAGCCAACGCTGTACCAACTCGGCGTGACGCGCTAAACCACGCAAGTCGTGAGTGGTGGGCCGTGGGTGGCAGAGTGGCGTGCCGGCGGCGGTGTGCAAGTCGCCTTACTTTGCGCAATCTGCACGCGCGCTTGTCGGCGGGGCCGCCGGCATGAATGATGCGCGCGGGCGCCCTGCGCCGAAATCTCGCCATGTTACAATCACCCGAGCATCTTCCTGCCCAGCAGCCCGCCATGGGAATCATTGGCGGCAGTGGACTCTATGAGATTGAGGATCTTGAAGAGATCACTCGGCACCGGGTGAGCACCCCCTTTGGCGCTCCCTCGGATGAGATCATCGAAGGAAAGCTGGCGGGCCGCCGGATCTGCTTCTTGCCCCGCCATGGGGTCGGCCACCGCTTGCTTGCCCACGAGATCAACCACCGCGCCAACATCTGGGCGCTGCGCTCGCTCGATGTCCGCTGGGTGGTGGCGGTCACCGCGGTGGGCAGCCTGCGCGAGGATCTTGTGCCGCGCCACGTGGTGGTGCCAGATCAACTCGTCGACCGGACTGCCACGGCGGCGGTGCATACGTTTTTCGGCTCCGGCATCGCCGCCCATGTGGGCTTCGCCGATCCCTACAGCGAGGGGCTGCGCCAACTCCTGCTCGCTGCCGCCGCGCCACTGGCGCCGCGCCTCCACGACGGTGGCACCTACCTGTGCATGAACGGGCCGGCCTTTTCGACGCGGGCCGAGGCGCGGATGCACCGGGCGCTGGGCTTTGACATCATCGGCATGACCAATGCCGGCGAGGCGCGCTTGTGCCGCGAGGCTGAGATCGCCTTTGCCACCCTGGCGTTGGTGACTGACTACGATTGTTGGAAAACAGATGAGCCGCCGGTGGAGGTGGCCACGTTGTTGGAAAACCTGCATGCCAACGGCTCGCTGGCCAAGCAGGTCATCCGCGCGTTGGCACCGCAGATCCCAGCAGAAGCTAACTGGCCTGAGCACCGCGCGCTTGACGCGGCCATCCTCACCCCGCAGCCGCGGTGGGACGCGGCCAAGGCGCGCGACCTCGCGCCGCTGCTCGCTCGCTTTGGTGCGTAAGCGGCTAGGCCTCGCTGGCCGGGGCGGCGGCCGTGGGGGCGGCGGCGGCATCGCCAACGAACCGCACCGGAAGGGCCTCGCCCGCACGTCCAAAGCTGAAGACGCGCTGCGGGAAAGGCATTTCGATCCCTTGGGCGATGAAGGCGCGCTGGACCTCGCTGGCAATTGAGTTGCGCACCTCCAGGTAGTCCTCTTTGACCATCCAGACGCCGAGCATGAAGTGGATGGCCGACTCGCCAAAGTTGGTGAACATGACCACCGGAGCTGGTTCGTCCAGACACAGCGGGTTGCTCTCCGCCACGCCGCGCAGCACCCGCATGACCACGTCGATGTCCTCGCTGTAGCCAACCGCAACGTTGAGATCGTAGCGGCGGATCGGGTTGCGGGTGATGTTAGTCACCTTTGACTTGATCAACGTTTCGTTGGGGATGCGCACCGAACGGTTGTCCATCGTGCGCACCGTCGCCGAGATCATGCCGATGCTGTCGACCACGCCGGTGATCCCGTCGACTTCAATCGTGTCGCCGTTGACAAATGGCTTCTCGCCGAGCAGGAAGAACCCGCTGATCAAGTTAGACAGGGATGTTTGGGCGGCGAAGCCGACCGCGATGCCGACAATTCCCGCGGCGCCGAGCAAGGCAGCGAGATCGATGCCGATTTGGTCAAGCGCGGTGGTGAGCACCAGCGCGATGAGCAGCCAGCGGCAGACCCGCGCCAGCGCCAACGCGCCCTGCGGCGAGAGGCGCAGCGTTGAGAACCGCTGGATGAGCCGCGGGACGAAGGCGACGAGCGGCACGCCAACGGCCAGCACCACGCCGGTGGCGATGATTTCGGCGAGATGTTCCTTATTGAACTGGAATAACTCGGAGATCTGGACGGAGAGGTTCATGGTGGGTCGCCAAGCGGGTTGAGGTGGCCAAGCACGCGGGCAAAGGCGCTGTGGAGCGTTGAGCGGCGCAAGCGCCCTTCGGGCGGCGGGGTGAGCTCGGCGGCATCCTCGTAGGGCGCCGCGGGGCGTGAGGCGTAGGTGATGTTGCTCAGGTTGTGCTCCTGGACCTTGACGCGTAAGCGCGCGGCGTTGGACCACAAGCGCCCGTCCTTTTGGAACACGCCAAGATGTTGAGTTTCCAAGTAGAGGCGCTCAAAGGGCAGGCTCTCGCTGCCGTCGTTGACGATGCTTATCGAGCAGACGATGTCGTAGGCAGGCCACTCGTCCGGCTCAAAGGTGCGCCGGGCGTAGGTTTTTAATGCAAACCCGAGGCTGCCGGCCAGTGGTGTACCGTGCCAGGTCTTGGAAAGCCGCTCGGTCGGCACGGCTAACAGGCTGACCATCGCGCCGTGGCACTCGGCTAACACCTCGATTGACGCGGAGATGCCGACAAAGAAGTTGGCTTGGCCGCCTGGCGAGATGTGCAGGAGGCTGCGCGGGCGTGCGATGACGGGCAGCGAGGGGAAGGTCGGGCGGAAGCGCAAGCGGCAGTCGTCGGAATGGCGTTCCCAGCGTTCCCACTCGATGTCCTCGGCAAGATCCGCGGCGCGGCCATGCAGGCCGACGTTGGCGGGAGCGCCGTCGGGGAAGGCGGCGATGCGCCACTCGTCGTGGATGTTCATGACCAGCAGCGAGAGAGCGCCGAAGTCAGCGCGCAGCCAGTGGCCGCTGGCGAGGGTCCGCTCATTCCACTGGTCTGGCCCGCTCATGCCGCCGAGGATGGCGAGGCGGGGAATCGCTGTCAAAGCCAAAGCCCTTGCGGGGCGTGTGCTGGGCGCGACCGGTTGCGCGTTGCGCTCAGCGGTTAGTCAATGCGGCCAGCGCGCGCCATCGCGCCGTCGACAAGCCGGGGGATGGCCAGCGGGTTGTCCTGTTGGAGGGCGGGAGGCAGCAGAGCGTCGGGGATGTTCTGGAAGCAAACCGGGCGGATGAAGCGCTGCAGCGCGGCGGTGCCAACCGCGGTGAAGCGCGAGTCGCTGGATGCCGGCCACGGGCCGCCGTGCTGCGTGGCGCTGCCGACAACTACGCCGGTGGGCACGCCGTTGACGATGACGCGCCCGGCAAGCTGCTGCAGAAGGTCCAACAGGTTGGTCGCCGCGATTTCGTCTGCGTCGCCAAACACCGCCGCGGTTAGTTGGCCTGCCAGTGAGCGCAGGACTGCGTCAAGCTCCGCGGCTGACCGATAGCTGACAATCATGGCGAAGGGGCCGAACACCTCGTGGCGCAGCGCGTCGTCGGCAAGGAAGGCGGTCGCATCGGTGGCCACCAGCAGCGCGGCGCCCTGCGCTGCTGGGCCGGGTGCGGCGGTGGCGCGGGCCAGCACCTCAAGGGCTCGGTGCGCTTCCATCGCCGCGCAGCAGTCGGCAAAGCTCGCAGCGATGCCGGCATGCAGCAGGGCTGTCGGGACCGTGGCGCTCACGCTGGCGGCAAGCGTCTGGCGGAAATTGTCTGCCCCGGCGCCGGCTGGCAGCAGGATGATGCCCGGCTTGGTGCAGAACTGGCCGGCGCCATCGAGGACCGAGCGGGCGATTGCCGGTGCGGCCAAGTCGTTGGCTAATCCACTCGGCAGGACAATGATCGGATTGAGGCTGCCCATCTCGGCGAACACCGGAATGGGGTCGGGGCGGCTTGCCGCCGCGTCTAACAGCGCGCGGCCCGCCGTAAGCGAGCCGGTGAACCCGATGGCCTTGGTGTGCGGGTGGCGAGCCAGCGGCGCGCCAAGGATCCTGCCCGGGCCCTGCAAAAGCGAGAAGACTCCGGCGGGCAGGCCGAGATCGCGCAGCGCCGCGGCGATCACCTCGCCAACCAGTTCGGAGCTTCCGGGGTGCGCCTCATGGGCTTTGATGACGACCGGATTGCCGGTCGCAAGCGCGCAGGCCGTGTCGCCGCCAGCCACCGAGTAGGCGAAGGGAAAGTTGCTGGCACCAAAGATCACCACCGGCCCGAGCGGTAGCATCATCCGGCGCAGGTCAGGGGGGCCCGTCTCGATGCGCGCATCGACCCACGCGTTGGCGCGCGCGATGGCGGCAAACATCCTCAACTGCTCAAGCGTGCGGGCCCTTTCGCTTACCAGGCGCGGCTCGTGCAGGCCCGTCTCGAGATGCGCGCGGCCGATGAGCTCGTCGCCGAGGGCAAGGATGCCCATGGCGATCGCTTCCAACAGCCTGGCCCGAGTCTCTCCGTTAGCGGTGCGGAAGCCGCTGGCGGCCTCCGCTGCGCCCTGCAGCGCCGCGTCCACGTCGGCAAGCCCGGCAAGGCGGAAATCCCCCGCCAGCTTGGCACCGTCCAGCGGCGAGACGGCATGGAACACCACGCCGCTGCCTGCGCTGCGGTGTCCGGCGATAAGCGAGTGTCCGTGAAGTGGTGGCATTCAGTTAGGGGTGGCTGGCGGGACTCTAGCCCACTCCCACGGGCGGCGCAGGCTTTTTGCGCCTCTCAGGCGCGGGAGGCAGTTTCTCGTCGCGGCCGGGCCGGCCGCCAAGCCGCGGGCTAACAGCCTGTTGGCCGCAGTTGCGGGCAACAGCGGCCTTGTTAGGCGCTTTCCGGGCCAATCAGTTGCGACCTATGGTTGACGTTAGGGACAAATCCGCATAAGTCCGCGCCATGTCTCAGTCAGCCCGCAAATCAGCCGTTGGTCCCTGGTCCGGAACTTTTCCAGCCATCACCACCCTAATGCACCAGGATGGTTCCCTTGATCTTGAAGGGACCGCCCGCCACACGGAGCGCCTCATCGCGTCGGGTGTTTCCGGGATTATCTACCTCGGATCGCTG
>JBILQA010000108.1:0-8056 GCA_044373535.1 Akkermansiaceae bacterium
CGTTGCGCCCACCAGCCCCGGGCTGGCCGAAATGCGATGAGGCCTACCCTGGGAAAAGCCCGAGGGAAGAACGGAACCGCAACGCGGTTCCGACCCGGCGGGTCGCGGCCGGACAACGAAAGAGGCCCTTAAGTAAGTGTCATTCCGGTCTTACCTCTGATGCAGTCACGGATCAGGATTTTAAGATCAGTCGCGTCTTGGTGAGTTTGACTCCCGCCAAGAATGGAGGCATTCTAGCTTGGCATGAAGTCCGAGAAGATCCTCCCCGAGTATTTTGATGTACTCTTCATTCCGCACGAAGTGGCGATTGCGTGGCCGGACGAGTTTTGGATAGTTACCGCCTGCGATCCCTATTCGTCTGGAGAGACAAGCAATGACGCGGCGGCAAGCGCCGAGTTATCCAAGCGCCTGGAGGATCTGGGTGCCTGGCAAGCGCGCCTCAGGGGGACTTCGCCTGACCGCGAGCATCGTGAGGAATCCTTCGCTGTTGGGGGCCTTGGGCGCGCGACGGTGCTCGAGCTTGGGCGCGGGTTTTTGCAGAACGCGGTGTTCCACGTGGTGGGTGATGAACTCAGCGTGGTGGCCTGCGACGATAGTGCGGAGATTCCGGTAGGCAGCTTCCGGGAGAAAATCCGGCCTGCCTGAGGGTCTGCCGCGCTTGAGATTTTAGCCATTGGAAAGACAGCGTTTCGCGGGTTAGCTGTTCAAGAACCGCCACGCCCATGTCCGAACCCCGCCCCCGCTCAAAAAAACGCCAGCCCAGCGGCCTGGAAATCCTCCACGAGGACCGCGACATCATCGTGGTCAACAAGGAAGCCGGCCTGCTCACCGTCGGCACCGGACGCGACGCGGCGCGCACCGCCCATGCCTCGCTGACCAACTACGTCCGCAAGGGCAACCCGAAGTCCTTCGAGCGCGTCTTTATTGTCCACCGGCTCGACCGAGATACTTCCGGGGTGCTGGTGTTTGCCCGCACGATGGAGGCAAAAATCAAGCTGCAGACCACCTGGGAGCAGTCCAACAAGTTCTATCTCGCTTTCGTTGAGGGCCATCCGGAGCCGGAGAAGGGGACCATCTCGTCCCACCTGGTGGAGAACTCCGCCCTGCGGGTCTATTCGACGAAGGACCCGAAGGCCGGCAAGCTTGCCCACACCCGCTACGAGGTCATCCGCAAGACCAAGGACCGCGCACTGCTCAAAATCGAGCTCCTCACCGGGCGGAAAAACCAAATCCGCGTCCACCTGGCCGACAAGGGCTGGCCGATCGTTGGCGACTCAAAGTACGGGCCAAAAGGTCCCGAACGCCTCGCCCTGCACTCACTCTCGCTGACCCTCAACCATCCGCACACCGGCGAGCTGCTCACCTTCGAGGCCGCGCCGCCCGCCTCGTTCCAGTACATGGGCCTCGCGCCGCGCAAGGACCCCGCCAAGGAGACGGAGAAAAAACTCGCCGATCCGATCAAGCGCGCCCAGCCGGGCAAGGCGATCGACCCGGCTGTCCGCCAGCAAAAGCGCCTGCGCCGGCAACAGCCGTGGAAAGACCAGCAGGCCGCCAAGCCGGCAGACCCAGCCATGCCCGCGCCACGCTCCAAGCGCAAGCGCCCGCCACAGGGTGGTTAGCCCGAGGCGATCGGCCAACTTCCGGATTGGCAACTGCCCAACATTCCGCTCAAACAGAGCGAAATGAAGCCAACCAAAAGTTCCCCGGCAGATTCCCAGCCATCCGGCGACAAGCTGTTCAGCCGCCGGCAATTCCTCGGCACCGGCCTTGGTGCCGCCGCGGGTCTCGCCGCGCTCTCGCCGCGCGCCACCGCGGCGTCCTCCAGCAAGCTGGACATTTCCTTCCTGCAAGTCGGCGATCCGCACTACCGCGCCTTCGACACCACCGCCAAGGGCCTCAACTCGATCATCCGGGAGAACATCACCAAGATGATGTCCCTCACGGAGAGCTCGGAAATGCCCGGAGCCGGCACCCTTGGCAAACCTCTTGGTGTTCTCAACGTCGGCGACCTCGTCCACTCCGGCACCGAGGAGGATCCAGAAACCAAAACCGCCTTGGGCAAGGGCGACACCCTCGCCAAACAGTGGGCCAACTACTCCAAGGACTTCGGCTCCCTTGGCAATGAGTCCGACTCGCTCGTCAAGTACCCCGTCTACGAGAGCTACGGCAACCACGACCAGGACGGCTTCCTCAAGGAGGTTTCCGACCGCATCTCGGAGCGCGCCGCCAAGCTGCCTAACATCACCGCCAAGTCCGGCACCTTCACCTACAAAAAGGGCTTCGGCAACATCAGCGTCTCGGGCGTCCACTACGCCTGGAAATGGGGCCCGTTCCACTTCGTCAACGCCAACATCCGCGTCGGCGACGGCGATGAGCGCTACCCGTGCTCGGGCAGCTACACCTTCCTCAAGGACTACCTGGAGAAAACCGTCGCCCAGACCGGCGAGCCGGTCTTCATCATCGTCCACCTCCCGCCGAGCACCAACGCCGAGGGCGACTGGCCGCTGGCGGACCGCAAGGCCTTCTATGAGCTCGTCTCGCGCTTCAACACCGTGGGCATCATCATTGGCCATGTCCACTCCTACGCCTTCTTCCCATGGGCCGGTCCGGACAACGGTTCCTTCTCCATCCCGGTCTTCCAGTGCGATGCCCTCCACCACGCCGGCGCCTCCCAGGGGATCTTCACCGCCTTCCGCATCCTCGGCGATCCGGCCGATCCAAACAAGGCAACCATCCACCACGCCCAGCGCCTGCGCAACGACTCGTGGGGCAAGGCCGTCTCGACGCCCATCACGATCATTAAAAAGGCCTAGCCGCCGCATCCTCCCCCGCCGCGGCACATGGCCGCCGGCGGGGGAATGCGCGTCCCTCCGCGCGCCTGGAAGGGCCGCCCACGCCGCGTCCAGCCGCTTGCGCCGGGCCCACCACCCGGCGCCCCGCAGGGCCCGCTGCCTCAAAGGTTGAGGTTGATGTAGCCTTCCACGTTGTCCCCAAGCGTCTCCACCAGCGAGCTCAGGCTCTTGGCCTCCAGCTTCTCAAGCGGGCTGCCGGCCGAGAAGAACGACAAGCCGTCACTCTTGCCGATGTTCCTGCTCTTGGACGGATCCAGGCTCAGGTCAAACGTGCTCGCCTTCATCATGCTCAAGATGAACCGGTCCGGCTGGCCCGCCTTGGGCGCCTCCACGGGAAAGCTCTCAGAGTAAAAGCTGCTGACGATCAGGATCGAGTGCGCCTCGGTGGTGGCCAGCACCTCGGCGAAGCTCACCGGCTGGTAGCCCGCCTCCCTGGCCCGCGCCTGCAGGCGCTTCTCGACCTGGGCGGAAATTGGCGATGGCGATGACCAGCCCTTCAGCGAGCCGTCGGCCGCCTGCACCGGTTGCAGGGCCTGTTTTGGATTCCCCTTCGCGTCGCACAGAAGCGGCGGGAAAAAGTAGATTTTTTGCGGCAGCTTGCTCTTGTCCACCGCGGACACCGCCGTGTAGCGGCAGTACGGCTGCGCCGCCTTCACCACCGCGGGCTTCCCGGCACAGGCGCTTGCCAGCACACCCAAACCAACCACGGCCAACCACCTCGCCAGCCGCACACTTGCGCTTTGCATTCGCTCAATATTCATAAGAACCAAAAAATAAGGGGGTGCGACACTTTCGCGACGCACCCCCTAGGTTTGCTAACTTCAGCGGAAAGCCGTTACCACTGGTAGCTCATGCCCAGGCGCACGACCGACTCCTCCAGATCCGTCGTGGATGCTCCCGCACCCTGGATCTGCAGGTTCTGGTTCACCCGGTATGAGTAGCCGAAGGCGAATCCGGTTTCCCCTTCGAACTGGGCCATGTTCACGTCCACAGCCTGCTTCATGCCCGGCTGCACCGTCGTGTTGGTCATCGCCGCCACCATCGCGATTCCGCGGGTGTTCGTGTCGATGCGCTTGCCCAGCGCCTGGTCCGCTGAGCGGAACTCGTTGCGCATCGCAGTGTCCTGGGTTGTGCGGGCAAGCTGCTCGGCGTCAATCCGGTCAAGCAGGATGTCGTCCTGGGTGATCCGAGCTGCCGCTTCCGTGTTGATCCGGCCGCTCAGCAGGCCCTCGGCGCCTGTCGCGCGGGTCGTTTCCGTGGCGATCTTGCCGTCCAGCACGCCTTCGGCGGCCGTTGCACGGGCTTCTTCAGCGTCCACATCGGCGATGCGGGCTGCTTCTTCAGCGCTCACAGCGGCGATGCGGGCTGCTTCCTCGGCGCTCACAGCGGCAATACGGGCAGCTTCTTCAGCGCTGATCTTGCCGTCCAGCAAGCCTTCCGCGGCCGTTGCACGGGCTTGTTCAGCGTCCACGTCGGCGATGCGGGCTGCCGCTTCAGCGTCTAGCTGGCCCTTGTTCACCGCGTCGTCAGCGGCGACGCCGGCAAGCACACCGGTGATTGCCTTACCATTGTTGTCGATTCCGTTGGTGCTCGTGCTGCCCTGAACCGTGAGGTTGCCGCCCGTTGCAGGAAGGTCAGTGGGCGTCAGCGCAAGCGGGGCAAAAACAGGGTCGGTAATCGCCGTGTTCGCAACAAAGGTGTCCAAGTCGGTCAATGACGTAAAGGCATTGCCAATAGGAAGAAATTGACCCGCGTTATCTGGATCGGGATAAGCCGCATAATATTTTTGCGAACCAGGAACTGGAAGGCCTGCATTGGCTCCTTGGTCAGCATTGTAGATGTCTACGGTCGTGAGACGTACATAAGACCCCGTTGTTTGAGTGCCTGTAGCGCTACTCAGGAGAGTATTTCCATTATTCTCAATCGTTGCGCCGCCTCCGGTGTTGCTGGTGGAAACTGCGTCAACACCGCCTAGCACCGTCACAACAGTGGTCGAGCCCGCGGTTGGAGTCCCGAAATTCCCGGTGTCTGGATCGGCAGCGCCCGCACCTGAAGGGGTTGGGGTATTGGTTACCGTCGTGATAATAGCCGGTTGAACCGTCAGCGTGCCATTGACGGTGGTGTTGCCACTGACGGTGGCGTTGCCAGTCACCAAGACATCATCAGGGACAGTCTCAAGTGCCATCAGCGGGCCCGAGCCAAGGAGGAAGGTCGTCGAGACGACCGTGAACATGTTGCGTTTGTTGAGTTTCATACTGCGCTGGACTCATTGGCGTATACATATCGTATACGCAAGAAATATTTTCCCCTGTTTCCTAGCTTTTTTGCAGGGCCCGTGGGACAGGCGGGCGCGTGGGCGCCGCGTGAAACATTCGGCCAAGTCGCCTGGAAGCCCCGCGGGGAGGGAAAAACGGGGGTTTCTTTGGCCCCCGGCGGCCGGTGGCGCCGGGAAACCCGGCACGCAGCACTTGCGGGCGGCTAGGAAGATTCTTCCGCACTGGCCCGTTTGAGCGCCTCGCGCTCCTCCGGGCTCATTCGTTCAATCCGGCTAAGCCCTTGGTCCAATATGCTCAGCACGTCCCACTCAGGCGCCCGCTTGCCAAGCTCCGCCAAGAGGGAAGGAGGAATATCATCGACTGTCATCATTTCACTCATCGTAGACAATCCGTCTACCATGAACCCTTTGCAGTTGTCGAAAACTTTTTGCCTCCTACGCGCCGGCAGGTTACTTTCACCTCCCCCATGAATCCGATCCCTATAAGGCTGCCCGATGATCTGCATGTCCGCGTGGACCGCTTGGCGCAAAAGATGGCGTTGTCGCGCTCGGCCGTCGTTCGCATGGCCATTGAACAATGGATTGATGCCGAGGCGCTGAATGGAGGAAATCCACTTCTGAAAAAAGGTCAAGCGCTCGCTGGCGACCCATTGGATCAATAGCCAAAAAAGCGAAACTAGATGCTCTCGGCGTAAAGATGGAGCTTATGCCGCCTATAGCCGCCGCGTTCATTATTTGCGGCGAGGGGCCAAGGGGAGTCTGCTCTCCGGTTGATCGGCGCTTGATCGGCGGTTAATTTCGGTTGATCGGCGGTTAATTCCCGGCTGATCACTGCTTAACTCCGGCTGATAACTCCGGTAGTCCGTGGTTAACCGTGCTTGAGATTCCTTGGCGCTACCGTGGCGCGGCGAGCCGCGGCGCCGGACGCGGCGGAGGAAGCGCCCCGCCGCCAGGCTACATCTTTTCCGGCACCCGGATGCCCAGCAGCCCCAGCCCGCGCTCCAGCACGCGGCTGGTGAGCTCGCACAGCGCCAGCCGGCTGCGGCGCGTCTCGCCCGCGCTCTTGAGCACCGGGCAGGCCTCGAAGAACGAGTGGAACGCCTTGGCCAGGTCCAACAGGTAGTTGGCCAGGATGTTGGGCCGGAAGTCCTCCAGCACGCTTGGCAGCACCTCGCCAAAGCGCGTGAGCATGCGCGCCAGGTGGATTTCACCCTCGGCGGCAATCGTCAGCTCCCCGTCAAGGGCCACAGGCTCGCCAAGCTTGCGGAAAATCGAGCGCGTCCGCACATAGCTGTATTGCAGGTACGGCGCGGTGTCGCCCTGCAGGGCGAGCATCCGGTCCCAGGAGAACACATAGTCGGTTAGTCGGTGCTGCGAGAGCTCGGCAAACTTCACCGCGCCCAGGCCAACAATCTCGGCCACCTCGGCGCGCTCCTCCTCGCTCAGCGCGGGGTTCTTCTCCTCGATGACCCGGCGCGCGCGCTCGACGGCCTCATCGAGCACGTCGGCGAGCTGCACGTTCTCGCCATCGCGGGTTTTCATCACCTTGCGGTCCTCGCCGAGGATCGAGCCAAAGGCGACGTGGCGAAAGTCCGCCTGCATCCCCCAGCGCGCCGCGGCGTCAAAGATCTGGCGGAAATGCAGCTGCTGGGGCGCGCCCACCACGTACCAGACATGGTCCGCACGCCACTCCTTGACCCGGTGTTCAATGGTCGCCAAGTCGGTCGTCGCGTAGAGAAAGCCCCCGTCCGCCTTGCGGATGATCGCCGGGTTGTCCTTCCACTCCCCGTCCTTCTGCACCTTGAACGGGTCCTCGCCCTCCGCGCGGTTACCTGCCGCAAAGATGCAGATCGCCCCGTCGCTCTTGCGCGCGAGGCCCTGGTCCAACATCTCGGACACCAGCCCGGGCAGCCGCTCGTTGTAGTAGCTCTCCCCAAGCCAGTGGTCGAAGCGCACATCCAGCTTGGCGTAGATTTTCTCCAACCCCGCCTTGGACAACTCAATGCACCGGCGCCAGATCGCCAGGTTTTCCGCATCCCCGGCTTGCAACTTGACCAGTTCCGCCTTGCACGTCGCCAAAACTCCCGGGTCTTCCTTGCACTGCGCGTTGACCTTCTTGTACACCCCGACGAGCTCGCCGATCGGGTCGGCCGCCAGCGCCGCCTCGTCCAACATCGTCTTCCACCCGTGCAGGATCATCCCAAACTGGGTCCCCCAGTCGCCGATGTGGTTGTCCGTGATGACATCGAAGCCCAGCAAGCGCGCAATGCGCGCAAGGGCGTCGCCCAGAATCGTCGAGCGGATGTGCCCAACGTGCATCGGCTTGGCCACGTTTGGCGCGGAGAAGTCAATGACCACCCGGCGGCCGCCACCAATGTTGGGCACCCCCAAGCGCGCATCCGCCAACAGCGCCGCCGCGCGCCGCGCCCATGCCCCGGGCTTGACCCGAAAGTTGATAAACCCCGGGCCGGCAATCTCCACGCTGGCCAGGTCGTCGACCTCCAGCGCCGCGCTGAGCTCCTCGGCTAGCGCACGCGGGTTGCAGCGCTGCGCCTTGGCCAAAACCATCGCCGCGTTGCTCTGATAGTCGCCAAAGCGCAAGTCCGCCGAGGCGGCAATGGTCGCCGCGGGGACCTCAACCCCAGGCATCACCGCGCCAAGGGCCACGGCCAGGCGCTGCTCAAGCTCTTCATGCAGGGTCATTGCTTTTGGCTCCATAAAATCGTCATCCGGATAAAAAAAGCCTCCAAGTGGGAAGGCGGACGCTGGTGAAAGCCCGCGGGATACCCGCCGCCCCCCTCAAACGCAAGCCGTTTCCCGCCTGCCCAGGAGGCGCCGAGCCTCAGTGGCCTCTCGCCGCAGGTCTGTACCGTTGCCCCCCGCACCCCCCTCAAAACGCAGGTCTGTTCTTTTAGACGCCCCCCTCAAA
>JBILQA010000109.1:0-8048 GCA_044373535.1 Akkermansiaceae bacterium
GGCCGCCGACGCGGCGCTCACGGCCGTGCAGCACCCGCGCGACGGCTACATTGATTATTGCCTGGCGGCAACCCTGCGCGAGCTCGAGGGCTTCTGGAAGCAGGCGATCCGCGACGGCAAGCCGCTAGCAGCCAACAACCCGGCCGCCATTGGCCTGCTCCTCGACAAGGTCAGCACCGAGGACCTGGGCAAGCTTCCGCCAAGCGTGACGGTCCACACCGCCATCCTCACCCGCGAGGATGCCGCTCCGGCGGCACGCAGCGAGGCGCTCGCCGCGCTGGCCAAACTTGGCGGCGCCTCGCGGGTTGCCACGCTTGTTAGAATTCTCCAACCGATCGCCAACCAGAACAGCAAGCTTTCCCGCGCGATTGCCGAGATGCTTTTGCTGGAGCCTGCGGCCGACCTCAAGGTCGAGCGTGCGGCACTCCAGGGGATGATTTCCGCCCAGACGCCCACCTCCATCCGCCAGCGGCTCGCCGCGGCCGTCATTCTTACTGATGGGTCGCTCGACGCCTCCTGGGAAGTGGCACAGAAGTCGCCCGCGGCGCTGGCCGAGTGGCTCGGGGCGGTCCAACTGCTAGGTGACCCAAGCCAGCGCGCGGCGGCCTTTGGCAAGATCCACCCATTGTTGGTCGCGCTGCCCGTGGCGCTCAGCGGGCAACTGAAGCAGGGCCGCGGAGTGACCGGGCGGGTGGTGCGGATTCGGCTGCCGCGCAAGGGGACGCTGAGTTTGGCGGAGGTGCAGGTGGTGAGCGCGGGGAAGGAAGTGTCGCGCGGCGGCAAGGCGCGGCAGTCGAGCACCGCTTACGACGGCGAGGCGAGCCGGGCGATCGACGGCAAAACCGACGGGGCGTTCGGATCCGGGACGATCACCCACACGAACGAGAACGAGGACGAGCCGTGGTGGGAAGTTGACCTAGGAAGCGACCTGCCGCTGGACACGATTTCGGTCTGGAACCGGACCGACGAGAATGGCCACTTCGTGGACCGGATGGATGGATTTGAGCTGAGCGTGCTGGATTCCGCCGGCACCGAGGTGTTCAAGAAGTCCTCGATTCCCGCGTCCCTTACCGCGGTGAACGTGGCGCTGGAGGGCAACTCGCTGGATTCCCTGCGCCGCCAGATCCTCAACACCCTGCTGGCCACCCAAATCGAGCCGCAGAAGCTTTTCCTCACTCTGGCCGACATGATTGGCAAACAGGATCTTGTGGCTGCCTCCGCGCGCGCCATCCGGCAACTCCCGCGCGAGGCGTGGGGCAAGCCGCAGGCGGCCGGGATTGTCACGGGCATCACCAGTTGGGCGGCGGAGGTCCCAAGCGCCGCGCGCACATCGACGGAATTCGTTGAGGCGCTTCAGCTTGCCGAGGAGCTTCGGGCCCTGCTTCCGGCCGACCAGGCGGCTGCCGCGCGCAAAGGATTCGAAGGTTTGAGCGTGCCGGTGTTTCAAATCAAGGCGGTGCGCGAGCAACTGCGCTTTGACCGCACCCGCATCATCGTGGAGGCCGGCAAGCCGTTTGAGGTCGTCTTTGAGAACCCCGACGCCATGCCGCACAACCTGGTCTTCCTCACTCCCGGAAGCCGCAAGCCGGTGGCCGAAACCGTCCAGACCTTCCCGCCCGACAAGCTCGACGGGCTTGGCCGGGCCTACGTTCCGGACAACGACCCGCGGGTGATCGCCGCCACCAAGCTGCTCGCGTCCGGCTCCTCGGAAACCCTGCGCATCACCGCTCCCGCTGCGGAAGGCACTTATGAGTTCATTTGCTCCTTCCCCGGCCACTGGAACCTCATGGCCGGCACGCTCATCGTCACCAAGGATCCTGCCGGCTATCTGCTGGCGCACCCGGAGAGGTAGTTCCCCCGCCCCGCGGGGACAGACCTTTCTCCTGCCCGCGGGGACAGACCCTCTCTCCTGCTCTGGGGTAGGACACCATGGCGTGAGACCCCTCCCGCTTCATGCCCCCGCCCCGCGGGGACAGACCCCTCTCGCCCCCGCCCCACGGGGACAGACCCCTCTCCATGCTGGGGACAGACCCCGCTCCATGCCCCCGCCCCACGGGGACAGACCCTGAGGCAGACCACGCCCGAGAGCCCGGTTGCGCTTATGCAAGTCCCTGCTATGCTGGCGCATCCAAGGGCCGAAACGGCTACTGGAATTGCCCGCCTTAGAATGATTGGACTCGCCCTGAAAATGCTCTTTGGCGACACCGCCAAGTACCTGATGCTCGTGGCGGGCCTGTTCTTTGCGACGTTCTTGATTGTCCAGCAGGCGTCGGTGTTTTGCGGGTTGATGCGCTGGACGACCTCGACGCTGAAGAACGTGGCGGCGCCGATCTTTGTGGTTGAGGAGCGGGTTGAACAGATCAACGAGACCAACCCGCTGCGCGACACAGACGTCGCGCGCGTCCGCTCGGTGGCGGCAGTGCGCTGGGCGATGCCACTCTACTCCGGCCTGCAGCGCGCACGGATGGAGAATGGCAGCTACAAGACAATCCAGCTCATCGGGATCGATGCCGCCTCGCTTGCCGGCGCGCCCGGGCGGATGATCGAGGGCAACCTAGCCGACCTGCGCCTGCCCAATACGGTGGTCATCGATGAACTCGCCACCCATCGGCTGTCGCCACATCCGGACGATCCCGCGGCCCGGGTGAAGGTTGGTGACCTCTTTGAAATCAATGACAAGGAGGCGCGCGTCGTGGGCATTTGCGCGGCCATGCGCTCCTTCACCGGGGGCCCGTACATTTGGACGACTTACGAGCGGGCCCTGGAATACACCCCCGCGTCGCGGAAAATGCTCTCCGCGGTGATCGCCGCGCCCATCGAGGGGCTCACGCCGGACGCGGCCGCCGTGGAAATTGAAAAAGCCACCGGGCTGCGCGCTTTCGTGAATCGCGATTTCGGCGATAACCCGAAGGACTTCAATACCTCAACGATCTGGTGGTACGTCAAGAACACCGGCATCCCGATCTCATTTGGCACCACGGTGGTCATTGGCTTCATCGTCGGCACGGCGATTGCCTGCCAGACGTTCTACGCCTTCGTGTTAGACAACCTGAAGCACCTTGGCGCGCTCAAGGCCATGGGTATGTCCAACTTCCGGCTGAGTATCATGCTCATCATCCAGGCCGTCACGGTGGGCTTCATCGGCTTTGGGCTCGGCCTGTTAGCGACGTCCGGGTTTGCCACGGGGGCGTTGAAGACTGGCGAGCCGCCGTTTTTCATGCCGTGGGTGATTCCCGTGGGAGCCTTTCTTGTCGTGCAGGTGATCTGCATGATGGCTGCGTTGCTGGGGATTATCCGCCTGAGCCTCTATGAACCCGCAATGGTCTTCCGTGCTTGATTCCCCTCCATCATCCAGCGTGGTAGTCGATGTCCGTGGCTTGGAGAAGAGCTTCGGGGAGGGCGCGACGCGCATCCACGTGCTCAAGCAGGTCAACCTGCAAGCGCGCACCGGCGAGATCCTCATGCTCGTCGGCCCGTCGGGGTGCGGGAAAACCACGCTGCTGAGTGCCATTGCGGGCACCTTGCGGGTGGATGCGGGGACTCTCGAGGTGTTCAAAATGCCGTTGGAGAAAATGTCCGGTGGTGCGTTGACGAAGTTTCGTGCGCAACACATCGGGTTCATTTTCCAGCAGTTCAACCTGATCCCGACGCTCACCATCACCGAGAACGTCAGTATTCCGCTGCTCATCCAGGGCGTCTCAAGCCGCACATCCAATGACCGCGCGCGCGCAATGCTCGAAAAAGTCGGCCTTGGTGATCGCTGGAAGGAGCGCCCAAACAAGTTGTCCGGCGGCCAGCAGCAGCGGGTGGCCATTGCCCGCGCACTTGTCCACGAGCCCCCGCTGGTCATTTGCGACGAACCGACCGCGGCGCTTGACGCGCAAAATGGCGAGATCGTTCTGGATTTGTTCCGCCAAGTCGCCCGCTCAGCCGATCGGGCGGTGATTATCGTCACCCACGACAATCGCATATTCCCTTATGCTGATCGAATTGCACGCATGGACGATGGCGAGATCATCGACGTGCGCGAGCAAGCGATCGACTCGCCGCATTTCATCCACGACCACTCAGAGCCAAAACCGTGAATTTTTTCTCCAAACTCCTTCGCTATGGATCGATCCTCGCGGCCATCGCCGGGATCGTGGCCATCATCATGGTCTCGCGCACTCAGGGTAAGATGGAAATGGCGCCTCCGGGGGATCCGCCGGTGATGCCGCCGGAGAAGCCCTTTGCCCAATCCGTGGCTGCCACCGGGATTCTCGAGGCGCTCAGCGAGAACGTCGCCATCGGAGTTCCAGTGGCGGGATTGGTGACGGGGGTCTTCGTACAGGTCAACGATCCAGTGAAGGCAGGCCAGCCGCTGATGCAGCTCGATGACCGGGAACTGCGCGCCGAAAAGCTCTCCGTTGAGGCCCAGCAGCTGATCGCCGAATCGCAAGTCCAGGTGAGCCAAGCGCAGCTCGACAAAGCGCAGGCCCAGCTCACGCGCCTCAATGCTATCACCGACGCCCGCGCGGTGAGCCGTGAGGAACTCGAGAACCGCCGCCTCGACGTTGCCGTCGCCCAGGCACAACTCACTGCCGCCCAAGCTCAGGCAAAGGCGACTGCAACCGCACTGGAGCGCATCGCGCTACTCATCGGGCGCCTGACGGTGACTGCCCCGCGGGCCGGCAACATCATCCAGATTAACATCCGGGCGGGGGAATTCGCCGCCACCGCACCACGCTCGCCGGCGATGATCCTTGGCGATATCGACCTCCTGCAGGTGCGTGCTGACGTTGACGAGCAAAACGCCACCCGTATCCGCAAGGGCCAAAAAGCCTACGCCTATTTGAAGGGCGACCCTTCAGTGACCTTCCCCTTGGAGTTCATCCGTATTGAGCCTTACGTCATCCCCAAGGTTTCCCTGACTGGATCAAGCACCGAACGAGTCGACACCCGGGTGCTGCAAGTGATTTACTCCCTCAAGCGCCCAGAGACTCCCCCACTCTATGTTGGCCAGCAAGTTGACGTGTTTATCGAAGCCCCGGGAAAATGATTTTAAAGACTACCTGCCTGATCGTCGTCCCCGTCGGCCTGCTGATTTTCTCCAGCTGCATGCTTGGTCCGGACTTCAAAACGCCGGCGCCCGGGGCCGCTCCAACGTGGAAGGAGGGCCAGGCGGTTCCTACAGCCAAGCTCCCCGACACTTGGTGGCGCTTGTTCCGCGACCCCGAGCTGAACCGCCTCGTCGACAATGCCCTGCTCAGCAACAACGACTTGGCTGCAGCCCAGGCGCGCGTGAAGACCGCTCGCGCACTTGTCGGCCTCGACCGCGCCAAGCTTTTCCCGCGGCTCGACTTGTCGGGCTCCGCGGGGATTTCTCGCGCGGCTACGGATGCGGTGAAGGAAAACCTGCCGCCCGGCGCTCCCTTTGACCTGCAAGGGGAACGCTACCGCAGCAGCTTTGACTTGGCCTACGAACCAGACCTCTGGGGACGCAACCAGCGCCAGCTCCAGGCAGCCTCCGCGGAGGCCGACGCAAGCCTAGCACTCTTTGACTCCCAGCGGCTTGGTGTCGCCACCGAAGTCACCCGGCAATATTTTCTGCTGCGCGGCCTTGACCGCCAGCTTGGCGTGCTGCGCGAAACCGTCGCCAGCCGCCAGGAAACCCTTGGTATCCAGGCGTCCCGCACTGAGGCCGGGCTCATCGATGGCATCTCAGCCAGCCGCGCCCGCACCGAGGTGGAACTAGCCAAAAATGACCTCGCCGCCGTGGAGCGCCAACGCGGATCCGCCGAGCATGCCTTGGCTGTCCTCACCGGTGTCGCACCCGTCCGGTTCAAGGTCGCCCGCAGCGAAAAATCAGGGGTCGTCCCCGCGATTCGCGCCGGCCTGCCCGCCAATGTGCTCGCCCGCCGCCCCGACGTCCGTGCCGCCGAGCACACCCTGCGCGCCGCATGCGCCCGCATTGGTGTCGCCGAAGCCGCATTCTACCCGAATTTCACCCTCAGCGCCGGTGCTGGCTTCGAGTCCGTCGACATCAGCCGCTTCCTCGAGTGGGAAAACCGCGTCCTCTCACTCGGCACAAACATCGCCGCCCCGATCTTCAACGCCGGCTCCAACCGCGCCAACTTCCTCGCCGCGCTCAGCCGATACGACGAAGCCCTCGCCACTTATCGCCAAACCCTCTTGGTTGCCTTGCGCGAAGTGGAAGACGCACTTCTCGACCTTAAGGGCCTTGCCGCCTCCCGCCAAGCCCTCGATGCCGCCCTTGCCAGCGCTCGCGAGACCCGCACCCTGGCCCAGGAGCGTTTCGACCGCGGCCTCACCACCTATCTGGAAGTCGTCGACACCGACCGCACCGTCCTCCAGACCCGCCTCGCACTGAGTCAAATCGAAGCCCAACAGCAAATCACTGTCGCCGCACTCGCCATGGCCCTCGGCGGCGGATGGTGAGGCCGCGGCCAGAGGGACACACGCGGCCAGAGGGACAGACGTCAAGCAGAGCGGGCCCGGTATAGGGGGGGACGGGCGCCCTCCGGAGGAGACGCTCTGCTCTGAATCGAGGGGCAGCCCCTTTTCAAGGTGAGGGGACAGCCCGAAGTCCACTTCCGGCTTCTCCAGCTGAATCGGGGATGTGTCCCGTTTTTCTGCTGTCTCTTTTATTCGCTGAGATCGGGCGGGACCTCGATCAATGCTCACGGTTAGAAGAAGAGACTCGCGGTGGCCCTGCGGCCTCAGCTTTCGGCAATATCCGAGAATTAGCTTAGGATAACTGCGACCTATGGATCGCGAAGGCTGCACAGGTCCGTGCCAGTGGGGGTGCCATCGCCCCAGGCATTACCCACCACGCCCTTACGTGTCGCCCCGAAGTGATGTAAATCGCTCGAAATGAGCTCGGTAAGGAACTCTCGAGTGCCGACAGCCACACCCGTGGTAAAAAAACCCACCCGATTTCGCAGCAGGTCACCCAGAGCTATCTCGCCGCACTTGGCCAGTTCGCGCTCGGCCTGCTCCTTGCTCATCCCCTTGCGGACCCGCTTCACCTGCCCGTCGGGCTGCTTGGCGAATTTTTCAATGATTCCCTCCATGAGCAGGCGCCGGTAGACCCTATTCACCCCCAGGTCCCATAGCCGGTCATCCGCCTCTACGCCGTAATGGCCAAGCATCACCCGCACGAGCCCCGCCTGTGCTAGTCGGCCGCCCGCCTCGGCCTCCCCGTAGCTGCTCCAATGGTAGTCGCGGGGCTCAACGATCATCCCAGCCCGCACTGGATTCAAGTCACCATACCCAGCCACTGCCTTGGCGCCTACCCCGTCCTCCACCAGTGTACTGGAGAACCGGCCTTCCCACAGCGTCCCGCGGCGCTCGTTCATTCCGTTGAACCACTGGGTGAAGCGTTGCAACAGCCCCTTCATAAACTCGCTCAGGTCATGCATCCGGTACTCGAAACGTGCATGAATGGCAACAGCTGCCGCCAGTCGGTCACCACCGCCGTTCCCATACGCTTCCATGGCCTCGTTGCCTCCGCCACCAACATCCGGCATTCGCCGTGCCTCCGCGAGCTCGCGCTCCACGCCAGCCACGTAAGAGGTAGGGTAAAGCGCCCCAAGCCGCCTCAGCAACTCCGCGTCTCCAAGCCCGCCCTCGGGCATCGGCGGGACCTCCAACTCAATGTGGAAGTGATTGCACATCAGGCAGTAAGAATTTACTCGGCAACCGCTAAAAGTCTCATAGGCGCGCATCAGCTGGCGAAACTTTTCCTTCTCTCCGGCCCCAAAGGCAAAGCGCTTCTCAATCACTCTCGACACACAGTGGTACAGCACCGGTCTCCCGCGCGGGTCCTTCCTCCACGGTGCCAACCATCTCGGCTTCCTCACCCCACAACCTCGTTCAAAACCCCGCGACCGCCACGGTTTTTGGCAACCGTGCGAGGGACACAACCGTGCGAGGGACACAACCGTGCGAGGGACACAACCGTGCGAGGGACACAACCGTGCGAGGGACACAACCGTGCGAGGGACAGACCCGTGCGAGGGACAAACCCGTGCAACCCGTGCGAGGGA
>JBILQA010000110.1:0-8028 GCA_044373535.1 Akkermansiaceae bacterium
GACGCCCTCATCGAGAGCGTCTACGACATCGATAACGAAAAGCTCGTCTCGTACAACGGCAACTACAGCAGCTTCCTTGAACAGCGCGAGCAGCGCTACGAGCAGGCCGTCGCGCGCTACCGCAACGCCAAGCGCGAGATCGACCACATCCAGGAGTTTATCGACCGCTTCCGCTCAACGGCTTCCAAGGCCTCCCAGGTGCAAAGCCGGGTCAAGCAGGTCGACAAGATGAAGGAAGCTTTGGAGAAGCCCAACCCGCCGCGCAAGGCGATGAAGTTCAACTTCCCGCAGCCGCCGCGCAGCAACCAGAAGGTCGCCGAGCTCGTCAAGGTGAGCCAAGCGTATGGGGACAAGCAGGTTTACAAGGACCTCGACCTGACGATTGAACGCGGTGACCGGATCGTCCTGGTCGGCCCGAACGGCTCGGGCAAGTCGACGTTGCTCAAGATGTTGGCCGGCATCGTGCCGATCAACGGCGGCAAGCTCGACGTCGGCTACATGACCCGCCTTGGCTACTACTCGCAGCACCGGGCTGAGTCGCTCAACGAGGAAAACACGGTCCTTGAGGAAGTCATGGCCGCCAACGGCGAGTTGCGCGAGGACGAGGCCCGCTCGATCCTTGGCTCCTTCCTGTTCCGCCGCAACGATGTGCAGAAGCGCATCACGGTCCTGTCCGGCGGCGAAAAATCCCGCCTCAACCTGGTGAAGTTCCTCGTCGACCCGCCCAACTTCCTGCTCATGGACGAGCCGACGACCCACCTCGACATCCTCAGCATCGACGCTTTGGTTCAGGCGCTTAAGGATTATCAGGGCACCTTGGTGTTCATCTCCCACGACGTGCACTTCATCCGCAACCTCGCCGAGACGACCCTCCACATCAGCAACGGCCAACTCACCCGCTACGCCGGCGGATACGACTACTACCTGGAAAAATCCGGCCTCGCCGACGACGCCCGCGGCGCCATTGTCGCAAGCTAAGCGCCAGCCACCCGGTGATTTCAGCTTTTCCGCTTTTCACGCCGCGGCCGGCTCGCCAGCTTCCGTGGATGCGCGCACTGGCGATTTTCTCCCTGTCCCTCTGCCTGCTTGCTCCCGCCGTCATGGCCAACGGGATCAAGCAGGAAAAGCCCACCTTGACCTTCCACATGGAGGTCGATCGCGCGGAAGGCTCCAAGTTCGTCTTCCCGCAGAACGTCGCCGGCCAGGACCGCTACTTCTCCACCTCGTCCGACCTTGGCACGGTTGACATCTCGGCGATCCAGCCGTTCCCCGCCCAGGACGGCGTCAGCTTCGGCGCGACCATCAAGTTCACCCAGCGCGGCAGCGGGCGGCTCTCCGCGTTGACCGGCAGCAACGTCGGCAGGCTCCTCCTGGTCTTCATCAATGGCCGCCTTATCAATGCCTTGAAGGTCGACCAGATGATCAACGACGGCACCATCGTCGTCTGGTCGGGCATCTCCCAGCAGGACATCGCCACCCTCGACCAAATCGCTCCCCACGTCGGCGAGTCGACCAAGGACTGGAAAAAGCGCCTTAAAAGCCAATGATCCGCGTGCTTTCCCGCAGCCTCGCCAGCCTCGCCAGCCTCGCCAGCCTCGCCAGCCTCGCCAGCCTCGCCAGCCTCGCCAGCCTCGCCAGCCTCTTGCTCCTCGCCGCCGGCGCCGCCGCGCAGGCGCCGATGGCCTTGCAGCTCCCCACGGCCAACGACTTCCTCCTGACCAACCAACCGGAGAAGTTTTACATGTACACGGACCGGAACTTCGAGGGCGAAGTCTCCAAACCTTGGACTGGCGGCCAGTTCGGCATGACACGCACCCCCGTGCGCACTCCCGAGGGCGTCCTCTTTGACCGCTTCCACGAGGGCATCGACATCGCTCCCATCAAGCGCGACAAGGCCGGCAACCCACTTGACCTCGTCACATCCATTGACGTAGGCAAAGTCGCCTACGTCAGCTCCGTGGCCGGCCACAGCAACTACGGCAGGTACGTCGTCGTCGAACACGACTGGGGCAGCGGAGCGTTCTACAGCCTTTACGCCCACTTGGCGGAAATCACCTGCCAGCCGGGCCAGGTGCTTGCGCGCGGCGCCACCCTTGGCCGCATGGGCTTCACCGGCGCGGGTATCGACCGCACCCGCGCACATGTCCACTTGGAGCTCAACGTGCTAAGCTCCAACGCCTTCGACGCTTGGATGAAGGTCAACGGCGGCGGCATCAACCACCACGGAAACTTCAACGGCATGAACCTGATGGGCATCGATGTCGCCCAGCTGTTTCTTGCCCAGAAGGCCAACCCGGCACTCAGCGTGGTGGACTTCATTGCCGCCTCACCGGTGTATTTCAAGGTAACCATTCCGCGCGCCGGCGCCTTGGACATCCTCCAGCGCTACCCGTGGCTTGTCCGCGGGCCCGCCGAGCCCGCCACTCCGGCGTGGGAAATCTCCTTCACCGCCACTGGCTTCCCCACCGGCTTCGCCCCCAGCAAGCGCCAAGTCACCGCGCCCACCGTGACATTTGTCCAGCCCACCGCCTCGCGCCACCGCTACCACACCCGCGGATTGGTCGATGGCACCGGCACCCAGGCGTCGCTGACCCGCAGCGGCCTGAACCTGATCGCCCTGATCACCGGAAATTTCGCCAAAACCCCATAACTGCCCACACCATGCTTCCGTCCCAACGTCTTGCCGACCTCGGCCTGGTCCTCCCCGAGGTTCCCGAGCCCATCGCCGCCTACGTCAACTGCGTCCGCTCGGGCAACCTGCTCTTCCTTTCCGGCGGACTTCCCTTCGATGGCGAGCGCCGCGTCCTTGGCCAGGTCCCCACCGACCTCTCGCCCGAAGACGCTCGCGAGGGCGCGCGCATCTGCATCCTCAACCGCCTCGCCATCGTCCAACAGGAGGTCGGATCCC
Organism: Akkermansiaceae bacterium; assembly: GCA_044373535.1. Lineage (GTDB taxonomy): Bacteria > Verrucomicrobiota > Verrucomicrobiia > Verrucomicrobiales > Akkermansiaceae > JBILQA01. The sequence goes on from JBILQA010000110.1 coordinate 2,909, forward strand.
TCGACAAGGTCATCCGCATCGTCGCCCTCAACGGCTTTGTTAGCTCGGCACCCGACTTCTACAACCATCCGGCGGTCATCAACGGCGCCTCCGAGTTGCTGCTGGAAATCTTCGGCGAGCGCGGCAAACACAGCCGCACCGCCCTTGGCGTCGCATCCCTGCCGCTCAATGCCGCCGTGGAAATCAACCTCGTCGTCGAAGTCGCCGAGTAGGCCGTGACCTTCTGCGACGCCCATAACCACCTCCACTTCCCGCCCTTCGCCGCGGATCTCCCCGCCGTCGTCGCCGCCATGCGCGCCGCTGGCATCTCGCGCTGCGTCGTCAACGGCACCTCCGAGGAGGACTGGCCCGCCGTCGCCACCCTTGCTCGCTCCTTCCCGGACCTTGTCCTTCCCGCCTTCGGCCTGCATCCGTGGAAAATCCACGGCCGCTCATCGCGCTGGCTCGACGTCCTAACCGGCTTTTTGGCCGACTTCCCCAACGCCTCCATCGGCGAGTGCGGTCTGGACCGCGCCATGCCCCATCCGGATATCCCGGCCCAACAGGAGGTTTTCCTCGCCCAGTTGGCCCTTGCCCGCGCCCGTGGTCTTCCCGTTAGTGTCCACTGCGTCAAAGCCTGGGGGCTGCTGTTGGAGACGCTGCGCAGCGTCGAACTGCCCGCCCGCGGCCTGCTCATCCACGACTTCGCCGGCACCCCCGAGCTCGTCACCGAGCTACTCCCCTTCCCGCTCGCCTTCTCGTTTTCCGCCACCGCCCTGCTTCCCGCTCGCGCTAAGGTCCGCGCCGCCTTCGCATGCGTCCCGCCCGCTCGGCTGCTGTTGGAAACCGACGCACCTAACAACCCCGCGGCGGCCGCCATCCGCAGCCATCAGCTCAAGAGTGCCCCTGCCGCGAATCACCCGGCCAATCTGGCGGCCGTGGCCGCACGCCTCGCGCCACTGCGCAACCTCCAGACCGAACAACTCGCTGCGTTGACACGCGCCAATTTCCAGCAATGGTTTTCGCCGGACTGAAATATTTTCGCCGCCGTCAGCCGTTCTAGGCCCAACAGCAACTAACCGCCTGTCACGCATGCCTGCTCCATTTCTCCGCACCCTGTCGCGCACCACCGTCCTCGCCGCCGCACTAACCGCCACGGCGCTTGCCCAGAACGGCGACCGCAAGGGGCATGACAAGATGGACAACGTGGTGCCCGCAGACCAGGTGCCCGCCGCACCGGTCCTCACGCCCGCCGAGGCGCTCAAGTCCTTCAAGCTCGCCCCGGGCTTTGTCATTGAGGCGGTCGCCACCGAGCCGGACGTCGAGAAACCCGTCGCTTTGGACTTCGATGGCCAGGGGCGCATGTGGGTCGCCGAGCTGCGCGGCTACATGCCCGACGCCGACGGCACCGGCGAAAACAACCCGCTTGGCCGCATCAGCATCCTTGAGGACACCGATGGCGACGGCAAAGCCGACAAGCACACTGTCTTCCTCGACAAGCTCCTGCTGCCGCGCGCCGTGGCCGTCGTCGCCGGCGGCATCCTGTTTGCCGACCAGTCCAACCTCTACTTCGTTGCCCGCAATGGCGACGCCCCCGCGGGCAAGCCGGTGGTCATCGACCCGAACTACTCCGGCGGCGGCAACGTCGAACACAAGGCCAACGGCCTCATCCACGGCCTCGACAACTGGATCTACAATTCCAAATCCGACCGCCGCTACCGCAACGTCGCGGGCAAGTGGGTCATGGAAACCACCACCTTCCGCGGCCAGTGGGGCATCGCCATGGACGACTACGGCCGCCTCTTCCACAACAACAACTCCACCATCCTGTTTGGCGACTTCGTCGCGCCCAACCTGCTCCAGGCCAACCCGGGCGTTAACCTCAAGCTCAAAGAGTTCTCGCAGATCGGCAACAACCGCGTCTTCCCCAGCCGCGTCACACCGGGCGTCAACCGCGCCTATATGGCCAAGTCCAACGGCTACAACGAGGACACCCTCGACCCCCAGTCCTTCAAGCTGACCAGCACCACCGCCGCGGCCGGCATGGCCATCTATCGCGGCTCTAACTTCCCCGCCGGGTGGTACAACACCGCCTTTGTCGCCGAGTCGGTCGTCAACCTCGTCAAGGCCGTGCGCTTCGAGGACGACAAGGGCAAGTTCAAGGGCTCCGCGCCCATTGCCAATGACGAGTTCCTCACCTCCACCGACGAGCGCTTCCGCCCGGTCAACCTCTACACCGCTCCGGATGGATCCCTCTACCTGGTCGACATGTACCACGGCATCATCCAGCACAAAACCTACATGACGACCTACCTGCGCGCCCAGGTCCTCTCCCGCGGCCTCGACGGCCCGGCGCTTGGCCACGGCCGCATCTATCGAATCCGCGCCGCCAATGGCCAACTCGCCCCCAAGGTCAACCTCGAGGCCATGGCCACCGCCGAGCTCGTCAAGCTTCTGAACCACCCTAACGGTTGGCACCGCGACATGGCGCGCCGTCTCCTGGTCGAGCGCAACGATGCGAGCGCCACTCCCTTGTTGGAGAAACTGGCCGCCGCCAACGACAGCCCGCTCGGGCAGATCGGCGCCCTTTGGGCGCTTGAAGGCGCCGGTCAACTCACCGCCGCGCCGGTTCTTGCCGCCCTGAAGGCGAGCGACCCGAAGGTCGTCGCCTCCGCCCTCTGGGCCAGCACCCGCATCACCGCCGCGCCAGAACAGGCAAAGTTGGAGCCAGCGCTTGTTAGCCTCAAGCCCGCCAACGACGAGGTTGCCATCTATCTGGCGCGCGCGCTTGGGCCGCTCGGCTCGCCCTCCGCCTTTGACGCCCTTGCCACCCTGCTTGGCGCCCGCGGCAAGGCTCCGTTTGTGCGGGAGGCCGCCGTTTCCGGGCTCGACCACCACGAGAACGACTTCAAGACGGTCGCCGCGGCCAAGCTCAACGATCCCGGCCTGGTCAAGTGGCTTGACGAGGGCGCCGCACTGGCCACCACCAAGAAAAGCGCCGAGAGCGAGCTCAGCGGCGAGCACCTAGCCTCGTTTAAGCGCGGCAAGGAGATGTTCCTGGGCAGCGCCGCCTGCTTCGGCTGCCACGGTGCGGACGGCGCCGGCATGCCCAACCTCGGCCCGCCACTGGCCGGCTCCGAGTGGGTCACCGGCAAGCCCGAGACTCTTCTCTCCATCCTCCTCCACGGCATGAGCGGCCCGATCACCGTCGCCGGCGAACAATACGCTCCGGCCGCCGACATGCCCGGCCTCTATCAAAACACCTCGATCACCGACGCCAACCTCGCCGACATCGCCACCTATGTTCGCGCCGAGTGGTCCAACCGCGCCACCGCCGTCACCCCGGCGCAGGTCGCCGCACAGCGCAAGGCCACCGCGTCACGCGCCGCCCGCCCCTACTCCGCCAAGGACTTCGAGTAGTCAAAGTTCAACGTTCAACCGCCTCAGCGCTTCCGCGTCCACCCCTCGCTCGCGTACAACGCCGCGCGGGCGGCAAGCTCGTCCGCGCCGGGATCGCACCCAACCGGCACGACGCCCTCGCCCAGCGCCAGCGCCAGCGCCTCGCCGAGCACCCCGCGCTCCGCCATCCCCGGAAGCACGCTCCCCTGGTGCAACAGCCCGCGCCGACTGCGCCGCTGCCCCGCCCCGGCGCACTTGTTCCCCCGCGCGTCGACAAGGTCAAACGCCACCGGCTTGACAAAGCATGCCGCCGCCTCGCCACAGCCGCATTCGTCGACCATCCTTACCGGCTCCCCCGCGCTTGTTAGCGCGGCCGCCACCGCGGCGTGGATCATCTGATAGCTTGCGCTGGCGCTCAGCTCCGGCCCGGCTCCGCGCGGGATGACCAGCGAATAAGTCCAGTCACAACGGTGGTCGACCACTCCGCCGCCGGTCATGCGCCGCACCCACTGGCGCGGCCCATCGGCAAACGCCGCCGCCGCCACTGCCAACGATCCAAAAACCCCGAAGCTCCCCCAGCCGCCCTCCCACCGGTACACCCGCAGCACCGGGGCTGCCGCCGTGTCCAACAACCACGCGTCCACCGCCATGTTCTCCGGCCCACTGCGCGCGCACGCGTCGTCCCAGTAGCCCAAGCTGCCCAACATCTTTCTCACCGCCGGGGATCCTTTGCAGCCGCGCCCCTCGTGGCAAGCGGCGAACTCACCCACCGCTCCGACCAATCGGACCGATCCATCCGATCCATTCACGCGATTGACCGCAGCTTTCCTCCCCCGTTGACAATCCGGCGCGAGCGCCCACTGTTGCGGCCATGACGCCAAAGCCCAGCGCCGCCCTACTCATCGTTGGCCACGGGTCAACCGAGAACCCCGACTCCTCCGCGCCCTACTTTGACCATGCCGACGAGGTCCGCCGCCGCGGGCTCTTCGCAGAGGTCCACACCTGCTTCTGGAAAGAGGAACCCTCCATGCGCGAGGCCCTCTACATGATCGACGCCGAGGAGGTCTACATCGTCCCGGACTTCATCTCCGAGGGCTACTTCACCCAGGACGTCATCCCGCGCGAGTTCGAACTCACCGGACCCACCACCCACCGCGATGGCAAAATCCTCCACTACTGCGATCCGGTTGGTATCCACCCGTCGATGACTGGCCTGTTAGTCCAGCGCGCCCGCGAGGTCGCCCCCGGCATCCCGCCCGAGCAAACCACCCTCTTCATCGTTGGCCACGGCACCGGCCTCAACCAGAACTCCACCAAGGCCATCAAGGACCAGGCCGAGCAAATCGGTGCCATCGCCCCCTACGCCGCGGTCCTTGACGCCTACATGGAGGAGGCTCCCTTCATTGCCGACTGGCACAGCTCATCCTCGACGCCCAACGTCGTCGTCGTCCCCTTCTTCATCGCCGACGGCCTCCACAGCTTCCAGGACATCCCCGTGTTGTTAGGCATCGAGAGCGAGCCCGGCGAGGCGGCCAGCCAGCGCGATGTCTTCCGCCGCAATCCCTATCACCTCCACGGCCGTACCCTGTTCTATTCCTCCTCCATCGGCACAGACCCACTCATGGCCGACGTCATCCTCGATCAGGTCGTTGCCTTCGACCACCTCCACCAACCCGCCGCCATGGCGCTGGACTAACACGCTTGCCACCACCCATGAGACCATCCGCCCAGCGCCTTGCCCA
>JBILQA010000111.1:0-8027 GCA_044373535.1 Akkermansiaceae bacterium
TGAGCCAGCGCTTCACCGCAGGTATCCTGCGGCACGGAGCGGCTCTAACCGACGATGACCGCGCCCTGCAGGCGTCCCTTGCCGAGGCCACCACGGCCTACACGGCGGCGATGGACGCCTTTGACATTGCCGAAGGCCTCAAGGCCATCAACCGCCACGTGGCACACTGCAACGGCTATGCCGAACGGATGAAACCCTGGGAGCTCAACAAGGATCCCGAGCAGGCAGAGCGCTTGGCCACAGTTCTCTATCATCTAGCGGAAAGCGTGGCCCACGCCGCCGTCCTGCTCTCCCCGGTCCTGCCCGACGCGTCCGCCAAGCTCCTCAGCCAACTGCGCGCCGACCACCTCGCCGGGGTGCCACTCGCGGGCCTGTATTGGGGCCTCCTGCCCGACGCCCACGAGATCGGCAAGCCCAAGCCGGTGTTCCCACGCATCGAGAAAACCGAGGCCGCCGCGGAACCGGCCTAGCAGCGTCCGGCGGCTGCAGGTTGAAGCGCCGCCGTGCCGTTAGGCGATGATCGAGCGCACCACCTCGCCGTGCACATCGGTGAGGCGGAAGTCGCGGCCCGAGTAGTGGTAGGTGAGCTTCTCATGGTCCATGCCCAGCAGGTGCAGGATCGTCGCGTGCAGGTCATGGACGTGCACGGGCTCGTCGACCGCGGCAAATCCGAAGTCATCCGTCGCGCCGTGGACATGGCCGCCCTTCACGCCGCCGCCGGCCAGCCACATGCTGAACCCATAGTGGTTGTGGTCGCGCCCCTTCATGATCCCCATGTTGGATCCAGCCTGCGGCATCTCCACCACCGGCGTGCGCCCAAACTCCCCGCCCCAGATGACGAGCGTCTCCTCCAACAGCCCGCGCTGCTTCAGGTCTGTTAGAAACGCGCCAATCCCCTGGTCGCACTCGCGAGCGAGGCGGCGGTGGTCCTCGATGTTGTCATGGCTGTCCCACGGTTGGCCATTGCCATGCCAGAGTTGAATGAAGCGCACGCCGCGCTCGACGAGGCGGCGCGCCATCAAGCACTGGCGGGCGAAGTCGCCGGGGCCGTACATTTCCTTGATGGAAGTGGGCTCGCGGGACAGGTCAAAGGCATCAGTGGCGTCTGTCTGCATCCGGTAGGCGAGCTCAAAGCTGCGGATGCGCGCCTCGAGTTGCGGGTCGTGCTGGCGCTCGGCCAAGTGACGGCGGTTGATCTCCTCGAGGAAGGCGAGCTGCTTGGCCTGGCGCGGGTCCCGGGCGTTTGGGCTGCGCAGGTTTTCTATCATCCTGTCAACCTCCTGGATGGAGGTGTCCAGATAGGTCCCCTGGAAGTTCCCCGGGAGAAACGATGAGCGCCAGTTCTCCGCGCGCTTGATGGGCATGCCCCCCGGACACATCGAAACATAGGCAGGCAGGTTTTCGTTGGCGCTGCCCAGGCCGTAGCTAATCCATGACCCCATCGATGGCCGCGACAGGCGACCATCCCCGCAGTTCATGAGCATCAACGAGGGTTCGTGGTTAGGCACATCCGCCGTCATTGAGCGGATCACACACAGGTCGTCGGCGTGGGCCGCGGTGTGGGCAAACAGTTCGCTGACCTCCAAGCCGCTCTTGCCGTAGCGCGCAAAACTGAACGGCGACCTCAGCGCCGTGCCAGTCGGCCGCTCGGTCTTGAGGCCCTCAAGCGGAATGACCTGGCCGTGGCGCTTGTCGAGCATCGGCTTTGGATCAAACGTGTCGACCTGGGAGGGGCCACCGTTCATGAACAAGTGGACGACCCGCTTGGCCTTGGGCGCAAAATGGGGTGCACGCCACGGCTCGGAGGTGGCTCCGGACGCCCGCCCGCCAAGCAAGCCGCCCAGCGCCATGCCGCCAAACCCCATGCCGCAGCGGCGCAGGAAATCGCGTCGGTCAATGATGACGTCGCGCGAGCTGGGGGAATGGAAGGATGATCCCATCAGTCGATGAAGTTGAAATCGTTGGATGACCAGAGCATCTGGATGAGGTCCGCCCACGGGTCGCCCGCAGCCACTCCCGGCCTAACATTTTGTGGGGTCGGAAAATCCCTCTTCAGGCTACCGAGATCGGCCGGTTGGGCAGTCGGGGATTCGCGCCCGACGATGCGCAGGTTCCATGAGGTCGCGCCGCTGTTGGCGCCGTTGGGCGCGCGCAGGACAAAATCCACCGTCTCTCCGGGCGTAACGGCGACCCACGGGCCGTCGATGGCGGATTTTTGCGGCGCGGCCAGCTCGCCGGTCCTGAGCGCGGCACGGTTAGGTCCACGGATTTCCCATGCCAGCGTATCCCCGCGGGTGGCAGGCCGGTTGAGCTCGCCAACAAGGCGCACCTCGCCAGCCCCGGTGGCCACCCAGCGGGCGACCAGAGCAAAGCCACGGGCGGGGTGGGCGCCATCGGCACCGGCGTGCAGGTAGGGAATCGGCGCTGTCGCTAGATCCTTGCCGGTCTTCCAGTGGCCGGCGTCAAACAACGGCAGCGGCCGCAGCTCAGCCGCCATGCCATCGACCTCTGGCCCGTGCAGGATCTCCCAGTATCCGCCAAGGCGCGGCTGGTAGTCAGCCGGGTCGAGCGTGGCAAGCCAGCGTCTCACGCTTTGGATTTCCGCCGGCGTTGGGGCCCGCTGGAACAGGCGCGCGTAAATCCAGCCAATCCTAGCGACGTCGTCTTTGCTGGCGCGTAGCTCCGGGGATTGCGCGAGCCTCTCGGCCTGCCTTAAGAGCAGCGGACTGTTAAGAAAAAACAAGGCCTGCTGAGGCACCGTCGTCTCTATCCGCCCGGCGCTGTGATGGTCTGGATGCGGCAGGTCAAACGACACAAAGGTCCCCGGCAGCGCAACACGGTCAACAAACGCATACACACTGCGCCGGCTATCGGCCGTCGGCTCGTCGAGCTTCACGGAGCGGCCACCTATCATCCGCGGATTCAAGCTGCCGCTGGTCAGCAAGAGGCGGTCGCGCATCGACTCAAAGTCCACCCTGCGACGGTTCCATTTCCAGAACATGGTGTTCCCCTCGTCTATCCGTGCGTTGTCCGCCGCGCCACTCACAGAGAGGCGGAATGCCCTGGACGTTAGCAATGTGCGCTGCAGCTGCTTGGTCGAGCCACCGGAGCGGGCAAACTCGACGGCCAGCGAGTCGAGCAGGCGCAGTAACTTTGGCTCTGGCTGCTGGATGCCGAAATCCCCCGGATCGGCCAGCGGCGCGCCAAAGGTCCACGCCCATACGCGGTTGACCCACGCCCGGGACGTCAGCGGGTTGTTGGAGAGGTCGGCGATCTTCTCCGCGAGAGCAAGCCGCGGGCTCATCCCAGGCGCGAACGGGCCGCCGCCTAACATCCCGAGCCATTGCCGCTCGATCTTCTCGCCTGGATTGGCTGGGTCGCCACGGAGGAAAACCCGCGCCGGCTTCCAATCGCGGGCATCCATGACGCTCATCGCGCGGGGTGGTGACCCCGCATGCTCGGTTTGGAGTTTGCCCATGGCGCTCTCCCGCTCGCGGCTCTTGTTAATGTCCTCGGTGTCGAAAACCTCATTCATCCGCCCGAGGTCGTAACCGAGCGGGCAGTCCTTGCGCCCCCTGAAGGCCGCCAATTTCCCATCATCCTCGGCAAGGAGCGCTGCGGCAAACTCCGCACACAGCGCCTTGCGCCGCCCCTCGTCGGCGGATCTCATTGCCTCATCCCAGACAGCCAGAGCGGTGGGCGGATCCTTTTCAGTCCTGACCTTTTGCAGGAAATCGCGCCAGCGAATCACCGCCACGCCGCGGTAGCGGCCCTGCTTGAAGGCCTCGGCAGCCGCACGCCCGTGGTCCCAGGAGTCCCTCTGCGCCTCCCAGGCCAAGCTTAGATAGACACCCAGCGCCGCCGGCTCGCGCAGATGCTCAAGCAACTGCTGGCGCACCGCACGGTCCTGCGCCTCGAGCGCGCCTGCCTCACGCTGGTAGCCTTCAAACGCACCCTTGTCCACCGGCATCCCGATGACCGGGCGCTCGGCTGGCTCGATGGCATTCTCAAGAATCGAATACACTGAGTAGTAGTCGCGCTGGGTGATCGGATCGCTCTTGTGGTCATGACAGCGCGCGCAGGCGAGCGTGGTCGACATGAACCCCCGCGTGATGACATCCAAACGGTCATCAAGCGTGTCGGCATCCCGCAGGCCACGCAGCCCAACAGTCAGAAAACCCAGCGCCGCGAGATCGGGGTCCCTCGGGTTGTCGACCACCAGATCGGCCGCGATCTGGAGTTTGATGAAGCTCCCGAAGGGAATGTCTTGGTTGAATGCCCCTATCAGCCAATCCCGATAGGTGTAGGCAAACGCATAACGGTTATCGCGGTCAAAGTGGTAGCCCCGTGTGTCAGCGTAGCGTGCCACATCCATCCAATGCCGCGCCCAGCGCTCGCCATAGGCCTGGCTGGCAAGCATCTCGTCAACCAGCGCCGCCCACGTCTGCTCGTCGGGCGACGCCTCGATGCGCCTGATCTGCCCGAGGGTTGGCGGCAGCCCCGTCAGGGTGTAAGCCGCCCTTTCGACCCAGTGGCGCGGCTCGGCAAGTTTGCCCTCCTTGACTCCGGCAGCCATGCGCGCCTGCCCTAACAACACATCCACCGGGTTGCCCGCGTCCGCAAGTGGCATGGCTACCGGCGCGCGATACGCCCAGTGGACGCTTTCGCCGGCGTGTGCCAAGGCCGCCGCCATCCCCAACAACAAAAACGGTGCGAGGAGTTTGTGCGGCATTCGGTTGGGAGGTCTCGGATTCCCGTTAGCTCGCCGGCATGTCGTGGCGCCGGGTTACAAGCCGCGCACGATTTCGCAGCCGGGGAGTTTTTTCTGCAGCGCGGTGACGGCGGCGTCGCTGACCTTGGTTTGCCAGAGGTAGAGGTGCTTGAGCTTTCCGAGGTTGCCGAGCTTGTCGAGACCCGTGTCAGTGATGGAGGTCCCGTAGAGGTTGAGGGATTCAAGGGTGTTCATTTTGGCGATGATGTCCAAGCCTGCATCGGTCACGCCGGTCTCCGCGAGACGCAGCATGCGCAGCTGATTGGCGGATGCCAGCCCGCGCAGGCCAGTGTCATCCACCTTGGTGCCGGAGAGGTCCAGCGAGACGAGCGCTGGGAGGACCGGGGTGAGCTTGGCAAGGTGCTCGTTGGCAAAGGACGCGCGCATGCTCACCGCGCTGAAAACCACAGCACTGGAGTTCTGCGCCTCGAAGCTCAGCGCCCCGGGGAAGTCCTTCTGCAACCCGGCAAGCTTGCCGGAAATCGCCGTGCGTGCCGAGAGTTGCTTCTTGTCGGCAGCCTCTTGGCGGGCCTTTTCAGCCGCCAGCTGGGCGGGCGAGACCCTCTTGGCCAGGGCGGCATCCACCTCGGGCGTGGTGGCCATGTCGGCTAGCTTGGTCGTCGGCAGGCCGCCCTGGTCGAGCCACCACTTGATGAGCACCAGCTCGTGGGCCTCGATCTGCTTCTTGCCGTCCGGCGGCATGTGGTCGTCTTCTTCGACCGGCAGCGAGATGCGCTCAACGATCGCACTGTTCTTGGAATCTCCCGGGACGATCCCCTCGCCCTCGTCGCCGCCTTTCACGAGTAGCTCATACTCGTCCATGCGGAACTTGCCCTTCTTCTTCTCCGCGTTGTGGCAGCTGTAGCATTTCTGCTCAAGAATCGGCACAATGACGTCGGTGTAGACGACCTGCTCGGCGGGCGGGCGCAGCGCCCCCTCCGCCGGCGTTGCGGCCCCAGCGCCATCCTTGCGCGCGCGGCCCCCAAGCCAAGCGGGCGCATACTCGGTCAGGTAACCCTCGCCGTGGGTGAGCGTGCCGCCGTCATGGCTCGAAATCGTCATCACCCCAATGGCCGCGAAAAGCGTCAGGCGCGCCGGCCACGGGCTCTTCCCGCGCGTCCATAATTTGGCGAGAAATGCCAGAATCGCCAAACTGGCCACCGCGATCCCCCCCCATAGGTGTCGTTCCACGAGCTCCTCATTGTAGTCGCCGGCAGATCCCTGCCACAGCAGGAACCCTAAGACGGCCGCCAGCACTGCGCTGGCAGCACCGAAAAACAACATTCCCGGCCCCGCTCCCTCGCCCCGCTTGGACACCATCCGCCCAAGCTCAAAGAGCCCCGCGAGCATCAAAATCCCAATCGGCAAATGCAGCACCGCCGGATGCAGCCGCCCGAAAAACTTCACCCCATCGGCCACCTCGCGCCCAGCCACCGGCTCCCCGGCAAGCGCCGGCAACAGCAAAAGCCCACCCACCAGCAACAAGCCGGCAAGCGTCAGCAACATTCGCATCTTGGTACAGCAGCAGGTCTTGGAGGAGGCGGGATCTGACATGACTAGGGATGGATACTCAAAAAAACGCCTTTGCACACTTAATTGCTAGACGTCCACCGTGCGTCCCCGCCGCCGCGGCGCCTTGGCCCGCATGCCGACAAAACGACGCAAATCAAGCCCGAGGTAGGCCGCGGAATTGACAAAGATCAGCAAGGCAACCGCCTCGTCGACGAAGGGAATCGGGTCAGGGATGATCCCCATGGTAAGTAGATAAAGCCCCGAAGCCCCTGCGAAGAGCGTGGCAATGAACTTTTTCATGCTCCAAGATACCGCCTGCTGCGCGCGGTTCTAGCACAGAAAAGCTCATTCCTCGCCGCTCGGGCGCCTATTCCTCGTCCTCTTCCGCGCCGTGGCTCAGGATGAAGTGCAGGTCCTCGATCCCCAAATTGCTGGCAAAGCCCTCGTCGCCCAGGACATTGGACACCAACTGGGTCTTCTGGTGCTGCAGCACCCGGATCTTCTCCTCCACCGTGTCGCGCGTCAGCAAGCGATACGCAATCACCTTGTTCTTCTGACCAATCCGGTGGGTTCGGTCGATGGCTTGGTTCTCCACCGCCGGGTTCCACCACGGATCGTACAAAATCACGTAGGACGCCGAGGTCAGGTTCAGGCCCGAGCCGCCGGCCTTGAGCGACAGCAAAAACACCGACGGGTCCTTCGTCGTCTGGAAGCGCTCGATCTCGCCCTTACGGTCCTTCGTCTGGCCTGTTAGGTAGTGGAACGGCCGCGCCCCCAGCTCAAGGCGCGCCTTGATCAGGTCCAACATCGAGACAAACTGCGAGAAGACGAGCACCTTGTGGCCTTCCTCGTGGAGCTGGTCTAGCAGGTAGAAGAGCGACTCCATCTTCGCGCTTTCCTCCTTGAGGAACTTCGGGTCGATGAGCCCCGGGTGGCAGCAGATCTGGCGCAGGCGCATGAGCCCCTGGAGAATGGCGAACGAGTTCTTTTTGACCGCCTCGTCGGAGTCCAGGCCCAACAACGCCTTCTGGATCCGCTTGAGCTCGGCCTTGTACATATCGGCCTGCACGCCCTCCATCTTGGAGTAGACCTCCTCCTCGGTGCGCGGCGGCAGGTCCTGGGCCACCTGCTGCTTGGTGCGGCGCAGCAGGAAGGGCCGCAGGCGCGACGCCAGGCGGTTCTGGCTGCCCGGGTCCTTGCGCTTGTCGAAGCGCTTCTTGAAATAGGCGCGCGAGCCCAACACGCCGGGCATCGCAAAGGCCATGAGCGACCACATGTCTAGCAGGCGGTTCTCGATCGGCGTGCCCGTGAGTACGAGGCGATTGCGCGAGTTCAGCTCGCGGGCGCACTTGGCGGCCTTCGAGTCGGGGTTCTTGATCTGCTGGCCCTCGTCGAGGATGACCGTGAGCCACTTGATCTGGTTGAGCAGCTCGCCGCAGACGCGCAGCTGCGCGTAGTTGAGCACCAGCATGTCGAGCTCGTTCTGGACGCGCGGGATGTCCAGGTCGTCGCGCGAGCGCAGGATTTCCACCTTCAGCTCGGGAGCGAACTTCTCCGCCTCGCTGTACCATACGTCCAATACCGACTTCGGGCACACGATGAGCACCGGCAACTTCTCGCCGCGTTCAAACGCCTCGCGCCGCAGCCACAGGATGTAGGTTAGACTCTGGATCGTTTTGCCCAGTCCCATGTCGTCGGCCAGGATGCCGCCGAAGTGGTTGGTTGATAGATAGGCGAGGAAGTG
>JBILQA010000112.1:0-8023 GCA_044373535.1 Akkermansiaceae bacterium
CGCGAGAGATCCGCTTTGACGCCAAGATCAACATGCAGGAAGGCCTGCTGGAATACTGCATCGTGCGGGAAAATGGCGACAAAGCCCACGAGGCGCTGCTGGCAACCACCGTGTTGCCAAGCGACGTCAACATTGCCCTCAAACTGCTGCGCTATCCAGAGTCCCCCGAGCTGCTGCCGCTGCGCGATGAGTCCGGCGCATTCACCACCAAATACCCGGATGTGCCGCAGGAGGTCCGCGAGGGTGCCCGGATTGAAATCAGCGTCATCTGGAAGGACGGCGCAGAGGAGAAAAAGGCCTCCATCAATGAGTGGATCGCCTATGCGCCTACCCAGCAGGCGATGCCTCTCGGTCCTTGGCTCTACACCGGCTCGTACTCGGCCGACGGGGCGTTTGCCGCGGATACGGTTGGCGACATGGTGGCCATCATCATGGACGGCTCCGCCTTGTTCAACTATCCCGGTAAGGACAACGGCAATGACGAAGCGTGGACGGTCATGTCCAAGCGCGTCCCCCCTCTCGGCTCCCCCGTCACCGTGGTCATCACTCCCTACTCCCAGCCTAAAATTAAATCCAAATGAAGCGCGCCACCCTCGTCTCGATGATTTTCGCCACCACCGCGGCCATCGCCGTGGCGGCCAGCAACCCGTACGTCTCGCTGCAAAACGAGATCAGCCAAGCGACCAAGCGCGGCAACTCCCTACTCGCCACCCACATCGGCAAGGAAGGATTTGTCGGCACCGGTGACAACCCGGCGATCACCGCCATGGTCGTGCGTGCCGCCCTGCTCGATCCGTCCCGTGATCCGGCCGCCCCACTTGCTGAGCCAATCCAGCGCGCCCTGTCATGGCTGGTGTCCACCCAGAAGGAAGACGGTGGCTTCTACACCAAGAGCTTGGCCACCTACAACACCGCCCTGACGATCACCACCCTGGTCGCCGCCCAGCGGCCCGAGTATGAGGCGGCCATCGTGCGCGCGCGCCGCTTCCTCATCAGCCAGCAGGCAGACTTTGATGCCAAGGGCGTCACCGACAACAAGTTCGACGGCGGCATCGGCTACGGCGGCAGCTACGACCACTCGGACATGTCCAACACCCTCATGGCTTTGGAGGCCATCAAGGCGTCCCAGAAAATCGTCTCCGACGGCAAGCACGGCGAGCAGCCAGACCTCGACTGGGCCGCCGCAATGACGTTTGTCTCGCGCACCCAGAATCTCGAGGCCACCAACGACCAGAAAGTCGTCTCCAACAACGGCGGCTTCGTCTACTTCCCCGGTGACTCGAAGGCGGGCGAGGAAACCCTGCCAGACGGCCGTGTCGCCCTGCGGTCCTACGGATCAATGTCCTACGCTGGCCTGCTTTCCTTCATCTACGCCGACATGAAGGCGGACGACCCGCGCATCGTCGCCGTCAAGGACTGGCTCGGAAAGAACTACACCGTGGACGAAAACCCCAACATGGGCGCTCAGGGGCTCTACTACTACTTCCACACCATGGCCAAGGGCCTCTCGGCGGCCAACGTCGACAAGCTCCCGCTGGCCAACGGCAAATCCGCCGACTGGCGCAACGACCTGGCCGTGAAAATCCTCAAGGCCCAACGCGAAGACGGCTCATGGCTCAACGAGACCGGCCGCTGGATGGAAAGCGATAGCGATCTGGTGACCTCCTACGCCCTGCTCGCCTTGGCGCAGATCCACCAGTCGATCCCGCAAGCGTCCTCTCGATAGCCTCCGCCACGCGGCCCGGCGCAACCGCGGAATCCAGCACCACCGCTGGGTTCCATGCGCCCGCGGTGCGGGCACCCTCGCCAGGGGCGCGGGCACCATCTCTGCCAGCCGACAAAACTACTTAAGCTAGCTTAAGTTTTCCCTAGCCTGCCGGGCCGGATTTTGCTAACAACCGCAAAACCCCGACCTCGGAAATTATGGCTAAGATCATCGAACGCGCCCAACACCTCCGCCTCCGCGAGACCCAGCTCGAGATGCATGCCGACGGCCCGGTGGGCACCACCTCGTTGTCGGACGATTTTGAGGGCAAGCTTGAGGCCGCCAAGGCCCAGCTTGAGATGCTCCATCACAAGCGCGAGGAGCTTGAACGTCAGAAGCGCGACCTTGAGTCGCTCAACGAGCGCAAGAAGGTTTTCCTCACCTCCCAAGTGGAGATCACCGAGCGGCTGTCGACGGCTCTGACCCACATTGACCGGGAAATCTTCGAGATGCGCCAGGAAACCGACGATCTCGACCAGACGCGCAAGTGCTTCGCCGAGCACCTCGAGAAGATCGAGCGCCTCACCCCTGAAAGCTGGGCCAAGGAGAAGCTCGCTCCCAACCTGGACCGCGCAATCGCCATCCTCGACCAAGCAGAAGACGAATACGATCAGGCGGTCGAGTACTTCCAGGACCGCCGCAGTGGCGGCGGCATCTTCGGTGGCGGCAAGCTCAAGAGCCGCAGTAGCCACCCCCAGCAGGGCACCAGCGAGTTCCTCACGATGTTCAAGAACGGCCTGGCGTTCAACCTGCCGGTGGTTCTCCTCGGGGGCTTGGCGCTTGCGGTCTATTATTTCAAATAGGAGCATAGTCCATGGATTTGAAGCGACCAAGGTTTGCCCGCCAGTCCGATTGGGATTCTGGAGCGGATGCCGATGTTGACCTCGGTGGCTTAGCCGCCGCGGAGCATGAGCTCAGCTCCCAGATCAGCGAGATCGAGCAATTCATCAATGAGGTTCCGCGCCAAGTCCGCCGGCAGGAGGAAGAGCGCCGCACCGTCATGCCACCCCCGGACGACCTCGACGACCGCAAGCGCGAGAAAATCTTCTACCAAGCACTCAGCCGCCGCGAGATCCGCAACGAGCGCCGCAGCCAAGCACGCAACCTGCTGCTGCTGCTGCTGCTCATCGCCGCCACCCTGTCGATTAGCCTCTGGGTCTACAGCGTGATCCAAGGCGCCTAGCGCGCCAAACCATCCAATGGCCCCTGGCGCGCCTCACGCGGGCTGGGATTGGATCATCCTTCCGGGGTCCAGCAGCTTGCCATTGGGTCCGAATTCGACGCCCTCGCGTTGCAGCAGGGTGAGCTTCTCACCGATGCGGGCCGGCTGGTTGCCGGCCATGAAGCCACCAATCGAGCCATCGCCACGGATGACCCGGTGGCACGGAACGCTCGGCGCAAACGGGTTCCTCCCCAGCGCGCGGCCGACCGCTCGGGCGCTCCCATAGCCAAGCTCGCGGACAATCCAGCCATAACCTGCCACCCGCCCCGGCGGGATGCTCGCCGTGATGCGGTAAACATCCGCTTCGAACGATGTCGGCTTGCCTTCGTTGCGCATCCGTCCAGAGTCTCACAGGTTAATTGTTTTCACCACCCGCAAATCATCATGATCCGACCATCCCTCGCTCTCCCCCTGCCACTCTTCCTCTGCGTGGCCGCCACCGCCGCGCTCGCCTCGGGTGCCCCCACCCTGGACGTCATGGACGGGACCAATGACCTCATTGTGCCATCCTACCGCGCCGGCATGTACTACAACGCCGAGACGGACTTGGACCAGGGAGGAACTTACTCGTACTCGCAGTTCACGCTGCGCACGCCGTTGACCAAGGCCATCGCGCTTGGCCAGGACGTCAATTTCTTTGCCAGCCTCAACTATGACATGACCTTGCTGGATGTGGATGTGCCGGCGTTGGTACCGCTGCAGGACGCCGACCTGCACACCCTGAGCATCCCGCTGAGCATCCTGAAGCGCAGCGAAGGCAGCCCGTGGACATGGCTCGCACGCGTCGATCCAGGAATCTCGACGGACTTCGACAGCTTCAACGGCCACGATGTGCGCCTTGGTGCCCGCGCCGGCGCTGGCTACACGTTTAGCAAGAACTTCACCCTGACCGCCGGGGTGGGCACCTCGGAAGCATACGGCGATTATCTTGTGCTGCCGCTGGTGGGCTTTGATTGGTCTGTCAACGACCGCCTGTTCGTGAGCCTCTCCGGCACGCGCCTCAGCGCAGCCTATCAGCCAAGCGATGACTGGATCGTGCGCTCGGCCGTCTACCTCTCCGGCGGAGTTTGGAATGTGCAGGTTGAGGATGACTCGCGTGAGTTGACGCTGCGCTCAATGCACGCGGGCGTGGGCGTCGACCGCCGCCTTGCCGACAAGCTATGGCTCACCGCCTGGACGGGTTACTCCTTTGCCAACAAAATCGACGTGAGCACCAATAACAGCGGCACCGTCTATGAATCCCATGCCGATCCGGCGTGGTTCGCCTACCTTGGCCTGCGACTTGCCGCTTGGTAGGTCCGCCGCACTCCGTGGCACAGCCCACGGCGAGAAGCCGCCGACCCCCGTCAGGCCGCGTTGTGCGCGCCTTGCGGGTCACCGGCGGCATCGTTGATGGCCCCGACGTCTTGCGCCCCCCGGGCCTCCCCGGGCTCCCCGGAATCCTCCGCCCCCTCGGGGTCCTCCTGCTCATCCGCGCTTTCCCCCACATAATCCGGGTTGGGCTCGCCGCCGGCTAACAAGCGCCTGAGTTCCGGCCACTGGTTGCGGCTGACAATGTAGCCGACACACGACGGCGTACCGCAGCAGCACGGGTGGTCCTCATAACAGGAAACGTCAAAGCCGTAATCGAACAGCAATTCCTCGCCCGGCTCGATGTCGCGCAGGGCGTAGATGAAGATGCGCTTGCCGGCGATGCGCGCCTCGCAGTTCGGTTCGCACGAATGGTTGAGGAGGCGAGCGTGGTTCCATGGCACGGAGCCATCGAGGTCCCAGCGCTCGGAGATGGTGAAGATGTAGACGGCGGCCTCGCCGTGCTCCTCGGCGCGGTCGAATTGCGCCCAGGCGCGGTGCTCGCTTTCGCTTTTGTCGATGAGCTCGCCGACGTACTCGATGACGCAAGTTTCCGCGGGGATGAACATGCGGGCATAGCCGCCGCGGCCGTGGATCTCCGAGTCGCGGAACTCACACCAGTCGCTGTGGGCGCGGTTGTAGAGCTTGATGAGCTTGCGCAGGCGCCGGGCGCGCCGTTGGAGCTTCTTGGAGGAGCTTTTTCCCATCGCAGAAGAAATTATGGCTGAACCTCGCGGCGTTCGCGGACGGGAAGCTCAAGGTTATCGGGAAGCGTCGGGAAAAGGCTGCGCAGGTCTGAGACGGTCACCCTCGAGCCATCGATGAAGAACCAGTCCAATTTGTCCTTCTCGGAGATGGCGACCTGAAACCCGCTGCTGTCGATGACGCGGAAGCGCGGCACCTTGTCAGTAACACCCTCGTCGCGAATCCTCATCCGCGTCACGGTGGGAACCAAAACCACCCAGCGGCTGTCGACAAACGACTCGACCGGCTTGCCCGCCACCTGGGTTATTACCCGCTTGGGCCAAACGCTGAAGGCCTTGCCCGCGGCGGCCACCTTCACCGAGAGGATGCTCACGCCTTGGGCCTGCATCTGCGCGGCGACCTCGCGGAGTTGTTGCTCCATGGCTGCGGCGCCGCCGGTGCGCTTGGCCATGCGCTCCTTCCAGCGCGGGTACATCCGCTCGTAGGCGTACTCGAGTTGGCCGCGCGCCACCCGGTCACCAAGGTCGGAAGTGGCCACCATGGCCGCTTTGATAACCTCCGCCGGAGCCGCAGGCTGACCCGCCGCGGCTGCCGCGGGCGCCTTGGGAACGGGCAAGGGAAGTTCCTCATCCATCTGCGCAACAGACCATGGGGCGAGCCCAAGCCACGCACCTATCAGAATCCCGCAACCGCTACGCATGCACGGATTGATCCTCACCCGGCGGCCCGCGTCAAGCACGCCGCGGCACGCCCAACGGAAGAGTTTTGGAAAAATAGGCCTTTGATTTCCCGGCGTGATCATGCCTACCGTCGCCGTCGCATGGCGAAACAGGTACTCGGAAAAGGTCTCGGCGCTCTCATCCGCAAGCAAGGCGGAAACGAAAGCCCACCCGTCGCAGCGCCATCCATTGAGGTGACGCTCGGTGACCGCGTGCGCCAGGTGTCGGTCAACGACGTGGTTCCAAGCCCGTTGCAGCCGCGAACCCATTTCACCGAGACGCAGCTCGACGACCTGCTCGAGTCGATCCGCCAGCACGGCATCATCCAGCCGCTCATTGTGCGCCCGGTTAACGGCAAGCTTGAGCTCATCGCCGGCGAACGCCGCTGGCGCGCGTCCTGCAAGCTTGGCCTCACGACCGTCCCGGTGATCGAGCGCGAGGCGTCCGACCGGGATGTGTTGGAGATGGCCCTCATCGAAAACCTCCAGCGCGAGGACCTCACCCCGATCGAAGAGGCCGCCGGCTACGTCCGCTTGTCACGTGAGTTCAGCATGAAGCAGGACGAGATCGCCGGGCGCGTCGGCAAGTCGCGCGCCAGCGTGGCCAATGCGATGCGCCTGCTAGACCTGCACGAGGACGTCCAACTGTTGGTCGCGCAGAGCCGGCTCAGCGTGGGTCACGCCAAGGTGATCCTGTCGCTGAAGGACCACCCGTCGCAGCTGTTGGCGGCGGACCAGATTTTGAAGCGCGCGCTGACGGTGCGCGCGGCCGAGAAGCTCATTCAGAGTTTCCACCGCGAGAGCGAGCAGCCGCGTGGTGCGGGTGAGAGCGGCGCGTCCCCGGTGGCCAGCCCGGCCTCCCAGACCGACATCATGGTGCGCTCGATCGAGGCGAAACTGCGCGACCATTTTGCCACTCACGTCACCGTCCACCACGGCGGCAAAAAAGGCCGCATCGAGCTGGAGTACTACGGCAACGTCGACCTCCAGCGCCTCCTCGACCTGCTTGGCTTGCCCAACGACGAGTACTAGCTTGCCCCCCAGCCGATGCCAACCCGCCGCTGCGCCGCGTCCGCGGCCCCTCCGATCCTGCTAGCCGTGTGGGTTAGCCTCAGTCTGGTCTCCGGCTGCAAGCCGGCGGGAGGCGAGCCTGCGGGTGCGCCAGCGCGGCAAGCCCACGGGATGCGGGCGCATGGCCACACGGCGGCAATTGTGGGATTCGGGCCGCGGCCGCCGCAGTCCGCGGCCCTGGACGCGGCGCGGGCGTACGTGACCGGGGAGCTCGCCAAGCACGGGTGGGTAGCTGAGCCCGAGGTGTTTGAGGCACTCACGCCGCGCGGGCCAATGACCCTGACCAACCTGGTGGCGCGCTACAAGGGGGCGGCGGGAAGCACCCCGGAGGCGATCCTCTGCGCCCACATCGACTCAAAGCTCACCGAGGACAGCGAGTTTGTCGGGGCCGATGACGCGGCCTCCGCGGTGGGCGCCATCATTGAGATCGCCCGGGTGCTTGCCGACGACCCGGCACGCGCGGCCAAGGTGGAACTTGCGTTCTTTGACGGCGAGGAGTCCCTGGGGCGCTCCATCACGGCCACCGACGGGCTCTACGGCAGCATCCATTACGCCAAGAAATGGCACGGCACGGTGGCCAAGCCGCGGTTTGGCATCCTGCTCGACATGGTCGGCCACCGGAACCTGCGCATCCGCATCCCGACGGACACCCCGCCGCACCTGCGCGACGCCCTGATGGAAGCGGCCAAGAAGCAAGGGGCCCTTGAGCACTTTGGCGTCGCCCGGGGGACGATCACCGATGACCACGTGCCACTCAACCAGGCGGGCATCCCGAGCATTGATGTGATTGGCGATTTCAGCAGCGCCCCGTGGTGGCACACTTCCGCGGACAACCTGGAACTCATCGATCCCCAGAGCTTGGAGGTGTCCATCGGCACGACCTTGGAGATGCTCCGCGCACTTTTGCCCTAAGCCGGCCGCGGCGCCGTCCCACGCAGCATTGCTTGGGGGGCAAAAATCCCTTGGAACCCTTGAATTTCGCCAATGCCCGCTATTGACGTTCGGGCGCTCTGTGACTAACGCCATTGGTCGTGTCGATTAAGTTCCTTCCCCTCGCAGCCGTCCTGGCGATTTCGCATTCCGCCGTTGCGCAGAACTGGGGCCGGGAGGACGTCGACTTTGCCGCCATCCAGCAAAAGGCCAAGGAGTTAGGATCCCAACCCTATGCTCCTCCCGCGCGCGACTCACTGCC
>JBILQA010000113.1:0-7979 GCA_044373535.1 Akkermansiaceae bacterium
ATCGAGCTGGTCAAAAACCTCATGCGCGCCGGCGAGTCGGACTCCGCGTCGCTTGACCACGCGCTTGAGTTGTTAGTCCTGTCAGGCCGCTCGCTTGAGCACGCCATGAGCATGCTCGTGCCGCCCGCCTACCGCAATGACCTGGACATCTCCGACGACCTGCGCGGCTTCTATCAATACACCCGCTCCTTCTCCGAACCGTGGGACGGCCCGGCCGGACTTGTCTACACCGACGGCATCCGCGTCTGCGCGTCGCTTGACCGCAATGGCCTACGCCCGTCGCGCTACAAGCTCACCGAAGACGGCCTGCTCTACATCGGCTCGGAAACCGGCGCGGTGGAGATCCCTGACGCGCGCGTCATCCGCAAGGGCCGCCTTGGCCCCGGCCAGATCATGGCCATCGACACCGCCACGGGGATCATCCGCTTTGACTCCGAGGTCAAGGAGGACCTCGCGCGGCAACAACCCTACGCCCGCTGGGTTGATGAAAACCAGGTTTCCCTCAACGAGTTTGTCTCCCCCGAGGCGCACGCTCCCGACGAGGACTACGACGCGCTGCAGCTCTCGCGCCTGCAGGTGGCCCACGGAGTTTCCTTGGAAGAGCTCGACATGGTCTTCCCGCCGATGATTTCCGGCGCCCAGGAGGCGGTCTTCTCCATGGGTGACGACATCCCGCTGGCCGTCCTCTCGAGCTATCCGCGCCTGCTTTTCACCTATTTCAAACAATTGTTTGCCCAGGTCACCAACCCGCCGATCGACCCGATCCGCGAGTGGGCCGTCATGAGCCTGTCCGCCGGCCTCGGGCCCGAGCGCAACCTGCTAGGCGAGACGCCCGAGCACGCCAGGCTTGTTAGCCTCGACTCCGCGGTGCTGTTCGAGCAGGAGTTAGAGAAGGTCAAGAACCTCGCCGAGCACGGCTTCCCGAGCTGCACGATTGACGCGACATGGCCGGTGGAGGAAGGCACCGCCGGGATGCACAAGGCGATTTTGCGGGTGTGCCAAGAGGCGGAAGCCGCGGTGGACGCCAAGGTCCATGTGCTGGTCATCTCCGACCGGGCGATGTCCGCGGGGCGCGTGGCGATTCCCTCGCTGATCATCACCGGGGCGGTCCACCACCACCTCAACCGGGTGCGCAAGCGCATGCGCGCCTCGCTGGTGGTGGAAACCGGCGAAGTCCGCGACACCCACCAGCTTGCCTGTTTGTTTGGCTGCGGCGCCACCGCGGTGTGCCCGTACCTTGGCTACGCCACGGTGCGCCAGGTCATTGCCACGGACAACCGCGGCAAGCTCGGCGACATCACCCTGGCCAAGGGGATGTCCAACTACCGCAAGGCGCTCGAGAAGGGCCTGCTCAAGATCATGTCCAAGATGGGCATCAGCGTGCTCAATTCCTATCAGGGCGCGCAGGTCTTCGAGGCCATCGGCATCGGCAAGGACGTCATCAGCGAGTGCTTCACCGGCATCAAGTCGAAGATCGGCGGCATCGGCTTTGCCGAAATCGCCGAAGAATCCCTCATCCGCCACCGCGCCGCATGGGACACCGAGGTGCCCGCGGGCGAGGCCCTCAACCTCGGCGACCCGGGGTATTTCCGCTACCGCAAGGCGGGCGAGCGCCACGCTCTGACCACCGACGTGATCAAAAACTTCCACACCTTCGTCAAGTCCGGCAAGGCCGAGGACTACGACGACTACGTTCAGGCGTCGCTGGAAACCACCCCGGTGGCCATCAAGGACCTGCTAGGCTTTGTCCCGGCAGCCACCGGGCCGATCCCGCTTGACCAGGTCGAGCCGATCGAGGCGATCCGCCGGCGTTTCACCACCGCGGCCATGTCGCTTGGCGCACTCTCGCCCGAAGCCCACGAAACCCTGGCCATCGCCATGAACCGCATCGGCGGCAAGAGCGACTCGGGCGAGGGCGGCGAGGACTCCAACCGTTATAAGCCCTACCCTAACGGCGACCTTGCGCTCTCGCGCATCAAGCAGGTCGCCTCGGGCCGCTTCGGGGTAAGCGCGCACTATCTGGTCAACTGCGACGAGATTGAGATCAAGATGGCCCAGGGAGCCAAGCCCGGCGAGGGCGGCCAGCTGCCGGGCAAGAAGGTCAACGCGCTCATTGCGCGCTTGCGCCACACCCAGCCCGGGGTGCAGCTCATTTCCCCGCCGCCGCACCACGACATCTACAGCATCGAGGACCTTGCCCAGCTCATCCACGACCTGAAGGAAATCAATCCGCGCGCGCGGGTGACAGTGAAGTTGGTCGCGGAAGCCGGCGTGGGCACCGTGGCGGCCGGCGTCGCCAAGGCCAGCGCCGACACGATCCTCATCTCCGGCCATGACGGCGGCACCGGCGCCTCGCCGCTGACGTCCACCAAGCATGCCGGCGGCCCGTGGGAACTGGGCCTCGCGGAAGCCCAGCAGACGCTGCTCCTCAACAACCTGCGCAACCGCGTCATCCTCCGCACCGACGGCGGCCTGCGCACCGGCCGCGACATCCTGATTGCCGCCGCCCTGGGCGCTGAGGAGTTCAACTTCGGCACCATCGCCATGATCGCCATGGGCTGCGTCTACGTGCGCAAGTGCCACCTCAACAACTGCCCGGTCGGCATCGCCACGACCGATCCGAAGTTCCGCGCCAAGTTCAAGGGCACCCCGGAGATGGTCATCAACTTCTTCAACGGCGTCGCCGAGGAAGCCCGCCAGATCATGGCCTCCCTCGGCGTGGCCAAGCTCGACGACCTCATCGGCCGCCCGGAGTTCCTCCAACAACGCCACGTCCCCGAGCATCCCAAGGCTAACACCCTGGACCTATCCCCGGTCCTCTTCGATGTCGTCCCGGAAGTTTCCCGCAGCTACGAGATCCCAGCGGCCAACATCTCGCGCATCTGCAACACCCACCGCAACGACGGCGTGGAGAAGCCGGCGCTTGACCTCAGGGTGTTAGAGGAGCTGCGCGCCGCCATCGGCAGCGAGGACCTCGCCGTCCTGATGGACCGGCCGCCGGTCAGCTTGAGCTACAAGGTCGTCAACACCGACCGCAACATCGGCACCCGCCTGTCGGGCCGCATCGCCGAGATCTTTGGCGACAAGGGGCTGCCCGAGGGCAGCGTGACCCTCAACCTAACAGGCAGTGCGGGCCAGTCGCTGGGCACCTTCCTGTGCAGCGGCATCCGGCTCAAGCTGGTAGGCGAGGCCAACGACTACGTCGGCAAGGGGATGGCCGCGGGCGAGATTGTGATCCATCCGCCAAGCGACGCGCGCTTTGAGTTCGCCAGCAACTCGATTGTCGGCAACACGTGCCTTTACGGAGCCACCGGCGGGCGCTTGTTCATCAACGGCCGCGCCGGCGAACGCTTCGGGGTGCGCAACTCCGGCGCCGTCACGGTGGTGGAAGGCGTCGGCGACCACGGGTGCGAGTACATGACCAACGGCACGGTGGTCATCCTTGGCAAGACGGGCAAAAACTTCGGCGCCGGCATGTCGGGCGGATCCGCCTTTGTCTACGACGTCGACGGACGCTTCTTCAGCCGCGTCAACTCGGAGATGGTCGTGGCCCTGCCGGTCAAGCGCGCCAGCGACATTGCCGAGGCCCGCAGCCTCATCGAACAGCATCTCGAACTCACCGGCAGCCCGCGCGCCAAGGAACTCCTCGAGCGCTGGCAGGAAACCACCGGCAAGCTCGTCCGCGTCATCCCCAAGGAGCGCGCCGAACTCGAGGCCGCTGAAGCCCAACACGAGGCCGCCTCGTTCCCGCCCGCCAGCAAATAAGGCGTCTTTAACGCCTGTCTAACGGGTGCGGCATCCGCCGCGCCCGCTTTCAGGCTTTCCTCGCCACGTAGACGGTGCTCGCGGAGTCCTTCTCCTGCAGAGGATTGGCAAACCTCACCACATGCGCCTCCGCGTCCCCGAAGACTTCGCTGAGCACCCCGAGGAAGTCCTCGTCAGGGGCGTCATCCGACCACAGGGCAAACACACCGTGCGGATGCAGGTGCTCGGAAAGGCGGCGCAGACCGTCGGCCTGATAGAATCCGCCATGCCGGTCATGCAGCAGGTTGCGCGGTGAGTGGTCGATATCCAACAGCACCGCGTGGAACCTGCGCCCCGGTTGCTGCGGGTCAAAGCCCGCCGCGGGCTGCGCCGCCATGGCAAAGAAATCCCCATGCACAAACCGGCAGCGCGGGTCCCCAGTTAGCTTCGGGCCTAGCGGCACCATCCCCTTCTGGTGCCAGCCGATGACCGGCTCAAGATACTCGACGACCGCCAGCGAGGCGACCTTCGAGTGCTCCAGCGCCGCCGCGGCCGTGTAGCCGAGCCCCAGCCCGCCCACCACCACGTCCAGCGCGCCGCCCTCCGCCGCCGCCAACCCAAGCGTGGACAAGGCCACCTCCACCTCGTGGAACAAACTCGACATCAAAAACTCCTCCCCGAGCTTGATCTCAAACACGTCCACGTTGCCCAGCGACACCATCCGCCGCCGCCTCAGCGAAATGTCACCCAGCGGGGTGGGCTGGAAATCTAACTCCTCAAAGCGCGCGCTCATGCCCGGCAGTCGAGCGGCAAGCCTGCCTAACAGCAAGCAGCATCGTCCAACACTTCCGCCGCCGCCAGCGCGGTGATCGACACCCGGTGGGCGTCGCAGAGGCGCAAGACCTCGTCGCGGCCCAACAACAAGGTGCAGCCCGCCTCGATGGCGATCGAGCCGACGCCGGCCTGGGCGCAGGCCTCGATGGTGTGCGGACCGATGACGGGCACGTCGAAGCGGAAGTCCTGGTTTGGCTTGGAGACCTTCACGAGGGTGACATTTTTTCCGCGGCCAAGCTCGCCACCGCGCTTGATGCACGCGTTGGTCCCCTCAAACGCCTCGACGGCAAGCACAGTTCCGTGGCGCACGACGATGCTTTGGCCGATATCCAGGCGGCTACTTTCCTTGGCGATGCGGAAGCCAAACCGTGCGTCATCCATGCCGCGCCTGGCCAGCGGCGGCCCGCAAACATGCCCAACAGGCGGCAACAAATCCTCGAGAAACGTTGTGGCCGGCAGCAGCAGGATTCCCTCCTTGGCCAACTCCCCGGCAATCCCGCCAAACAACGATTCCGCGTTGCGCTCCCGCAGCCGGGCCAAAAGCATCAAGGTCCGCAAGTCCGGGCGCAGGCTGAAAAGCTTCTTCGGCGTCACCTGTCCGACCATCACCGCCTCGGTCACCCCTTGCGCACGGAAAAACTTCAACATCTTGCCCAACTGGCCAACCCGCAGCCACGCCACCACGTCGGCCATCCCCGCCGCCTCCGCCTCGGTCTCCTCCTCGATGGCGGCCATCACCAACCTAACCACCTCGCCGGACTTGCGCGCCGCCCTGACAAAGGTCTCCGGGTATACCCCGTTGCCCGCGATGATTCCTATGGTTCGTATGCCCTCCACGGCCCGGATTCAAGCCCACCCGAAGGGTTGCTGGAAGCAGAAATCCACCCGCACAAACCTTCCCCCCTTGCGCGGCGGGTTTTTCTAACTAACGTGGCAACCCAGTCTAACACCATGTCCGACAACACCATGCCCGTCATTATCCTCCTCGTCGTCGCCGTCGTAGTGCTCGTCTGCGCCATGGTGCTCATCAAGTATTTCAGCATTTGGCTGCGGGCCAAGGTGGCGGGAGCGCCGGTGAGTATGCTCAACCTCATCGCCATGAGCCTGCGCAACGTGCCGCTGGCGCTGATCGTCGACAGCCGTATCACGGCATCCAAGGCGGGCCTGGCGCAATCCTCCGACGCGCTTGAGGCGCACTACCTTGCGGGGGGTGACGTGCCCGACGTGGTGCTGGCGCTCATCGCCGCGGACAAGGCGGGCATCGCCTTATCGTTTGACCGCGCCTGCGCCATTGACCTAGCCGTCAAAGGCACCTCCAAGACCGTCCTCGAAGCGGTGCGCACCTCGATCAACCCGAAGGTTATCGACTGCCCGAACCCGGCACAGGGCGTCACGAAAATTTCCGCCGTGGCGCGCGACGGCATCGCTGTCAACGTCCGGGCGCGCGTTACGGTACGCACTAACCTCGACAGCTTCGTTGGAGGTGCAACCGAGGACACCATCATTGCGCGCGTCGGAGAAGGCATCGTCACCTCGGTCGGCTCATCAGAGTCCTACAAGCACGTTCTGGAAAACCCCGATCAGATTTCCAAACTCGTCCTCCTCAAGGGGGTGGATGCCTCCACTGCGTTTGAAATCCTCTCCATCGACATTGCCGATATCGATGTGTCCGAAAACGTCGGCGCCCGGCTTCAGACCGAGCAGGCTGAAGCGGACAAAAAGATTGCCCAAGCGATGGCGGAGGTCCGCCGCGCGGCCGCCGTGGCCCAGGAGCAGGAAATGTCAGCACGCACCCAGGAGATGCGTGCCCGCGTGGTGGAAGCCGAAGCGGAAATCCCACTGGCCATCGCCGAGGCGTTCCGCTCCGGTCACATGGGCATCATGGACTACACCCGCTATCAGAACATCGTGTCCGACACCGAAATGCGCAACTCCATCGCCGGCGTGAAGCCAGCCCAGGAGCAGGGCCGCTAACAATTGTTGTTGGCCCTCGGGCCCGGCGCTATGGACTTCCTCCACCTCATCATCGTCTTCGCGGTTATACTCGCGATCCGCGCGGTGATGGCCAAGGCCAAGGCTGCCGCCAGCCAGCCGCCAGCAGCGCCACGCCGACCGGCGAGCCAGGGACCGCAGGCGGGCGGCTTTGAGGAAATCTACAACCAGCTTCGGCGCGAAATCCTAGCCAAACAACGCAACCTCGTGGTGCCACCGCCGATCGGGAAGTCCGCGCCGCCGCTGCCCGCGACCGAAACCGTTTCCAGCGGTGCGAAGGGGACGCCAATAAAAGTCCCCAAGGAAAAGTTCGCCGAGATGCTCAGCGTGGCCCAACAGGCCGCCCTTCACCGCGCTGAGTCCAGCAGCCTCGCAACCTGGCTGCCGACCGCCGCAACCTCCGTGCAGAAGGCCGCGGTCCCAAACAAATTCTTCCGTGACCGCGACGAACTCCGCCGCGCCCTGGTCATGAAGGAGGTCCTCGATGCCCCGCTGGCCCTGCGCCGGCCGCAGGAGTCCGGCAGGGCCTCCTAGCAACAGGTTGGCCGCACAGGCGCTCCGAAAAACTCCCTTCCCTTTGCCCTAGCAACCTTCTAGTCTGCCGGCTCTATGCGTCGCCCCGGGTTCAACCTCCCCATTGCCCTAGCATGTGTGGTTTTCGGCCTCGTGCCGCCATGCGCGCTGCGCGCCCAGACGCCGCTTGAGGCGTTTGATCCCTCGGACGTCTGGTTCCAGGCATGGATGAGCAGCCGCGATGCCGACAAGCTTGCCGCAGCCGGGAAATTCTCCGAGGCCCTCGACAAGTACGAGCATTCCCGGCAGATGTTTGAGAACGTCGCCAAAATCTACCCAGAATGGAAAAAGGACATGGTTGGCGGGCGCCTGGCCGCAACCCGCGAAACAATCGATGCTCTCAAGCCGAAGGCTGAGGCCGAGCAACTCGCCAAACAGCGCAAGGTCGCCGACTTCGAAGGCGGCGTCCGGCCCGCCCCGGAAGCCGAGACCCGCACCCCAGGACAAATCCGCGCGGCGGAAATCCGCGCCGGCAACATGGGCAACACCGCCGAGCGCCAGCGCATCGCCGAGCTCGAGCGCCAGATCGCCGCCCTCAAGGACGCCACCCGCAAGGGCGAGCAAAAACTCGCCGACCAGCTCAGGCAGGCGAACAACGACCTGCAGGCCGCCCGCGCCAAACCCCAGGCCACTCCAGCCGAGCGCCAGCGCATCCCAGAGTTGGAACGTCAAATCCGCGAAATGGAGGAGAAGACCCGCAAGGAGAACCTCCAGCTCGTCCAACAGTTGAACAAGACCAGCGCCGACCTCGAGGCCGCCCGCGCGGTGGACAATTCCGTCGAGCGCCACCGCATCGCCGAGCTTGAGCGCCAGATTGCCGCCCTCAAGGACGCCAG
>JBILQA010000114.1:0-7971 GCA_044373535.1 Akkermansiaceae bacterium
AGTCGACCTTGCTCAACATCTTTGGTGGGCTCGACGTGCCCACCAGCGGAACCTTGAGCTACCGCGGACGCGACCTAACGACGGCCGACAGCCGCGAACTCACCGAGTTCCGCCGCGACGTCGTCGGGTTCATCTTCCAGTTCTACAACCTGATTCCGAGCCTGACCGCGCGGGAGAACGTGGCGCTCATTACCGAGTTGGCGGACCACCCGATGGCGCCGGATGACGCGCTTGCCTTGGTGGGTTTGGAAAAGCGCCTTGACCACTTCCCCGCGCAGATGTCCGGCGGTGAGCAGCAGCGGGTTGCCATTGCGCGCGCGATCGCCAAGCGGCCCGAAGTGCTGCTCTGCGATGAACCGACCGGCGCCTTGGACGTTAAAACCGGCATCAACGTGCTGGATGCCATCGCCCAGGTGAACCGCGACCTTGGCACGCTGGTGATCATCATCACTCACAACGCCGTCATTGCAGACATGGCCGACCGCGTCATCCACCTCTCGGACGGAAAAATCACCGCCATCCACACCAACCCGGAGCGCAAGCCGGTCCAGTCGCTTGCCTGGTAATCCATGCACCCGCTTGACCTGAAGCTGCTGCGCGACCTTGGGACCATTAAGGGTCAGGTGATTGCGGTGGCTTTGGTGATGGCCTGCGGGCTGACGATGATGATCATGGCGCGCGGCCTGGTGCGCTCGCTTGAGGTGACCCAGGACGCCTACTACCGCACCCACCGGTTTGCGGATGTCTTTGCGGATCTGAAACGTGCGCCAAACTCCCTGCGTCCGCGGCTGGCGGAAATCCCCGGCGTGGCGGCCATCGACACCCGCGTCCGCGGCGCGCTTACCCTTGACCTCCCCGGCATGCGCGAACCGGCCGACGGCACCATCCTATCGCTCCCAGAGGACCGCCCGGCCACGCTTAACCTGCTCTACCTGCGCAAGGGGCGCGTGCCAAAAACCGGCAACCGCAACGAGGTGGTCATCAGCGAGGCGTTTGCCAAGGCCCACGGGTTCAACCCCGGCGACAGCGTGGAGGCGACCATCTATGGCGCGCGCGAGCGCTTGGAAATTGTCGGCGTCGGCCTGTCGCCGGAATTTGTTTTTGAGTCGCGCCCGGGCAACCCGCTGCCTGACGCCAAGCGCTTTGGCGTGTTCTGGATGAACCAGCGACCGCTCGCCATCGCGCTCAACCTGGACGGCGCGTTCAACGACGTGATTGTCGACCTTGCTCCCGGCGCGAAACCCGCCGAGGTGATGGCGAGCCTTGATGCTCTGCTCGCGCCGTATGGCGGCCAGATCGCCTTTGACCGCAGCGAGCACCCGTCGGCGCGCCAGGTCAGCGACCGGATCACGATTCTGCGCGGCTTCGCGATTGCCTTTCCGGTGCTATTTTTGAGCGTGGCGGCCTTCATGACGAGTGCGGCGCTGACCCGGTTGATCCGCCTGCAGCGCGAGCAAATCGCTCAGCTCAAGGCATTTGGCTACTCGGCGGCGGCCATCGGCCTGCACTACTTGAAGTTTGCCATGGTCATTGTGCTGATCGGCTCGCTGGTCGGCTCGGGGGCGGGCCTCTGGCTCGGGCACACCGTCACTATCCTCTACCGGCGCTTCTTTTTCTTCCCCGAGCTGCTGTTTCACCCGGACTGGAGCGCGCTGGTTACCGGCAGCCTTGCCGCGGCGTTGGTCTGCGGCCTGGGGGTTTCCGGGGCGGTCTGGCAAGCGATGCAACTCCCACCGGCTGAGGCAATGCGCCCCGAGCCGCCAGCCACCTTCCGTGCCTCCCTGCTTGAGCGCCTGGGACTTGACCGCTTGGTTTCGCCCACGCTGCGGATGGCCTTGCGCAACATTGAGCGCAAGCCGTGGCAGTCGTTGTTCACCCTTCTGGGTCTGGCACTTGCCACCGCCATCCCGATCGTCCCGGGGGCCATGCGGGATGGGATTGCCTACATCATGGAATTCCAGTGGACCCAGGCGCAGCGCCAGGATGCCACCGTCAGCCTGATCGAACCGGGATCGGCAACGGCCTGGAGTGCCATGCACCACCTCCCTGGCGTGATGGCCTCGGAGGAATTTCGCAGCGTTTCCGCCCGTCTATTGTTCGGCCACCTTGACCGGCGGGTGGCGGTGACGGGTCTGCCGCGCGCCGCACAATTGAACCTGCTCCTTGATGCTCAGGGGCATCCGGTGGCCATGCCAGCCAATGGCCTGCTCCTGTCGCAAAAGCTCGCGGAAATCCTTGAGGTTAAACCCGGAGACGTCGTCCGCATTGAGGTCCAGGAAGGCCGCCGACCGGTGCTTGAAACGGTGGTTGCTGGCACCATCACCGACTTTTCCGGCCTCGGCGCGTACATGGACATCAACGCGCTGCGCCGCCTCATGCGCGAAGGGTCAACGGTCAGCGGCGCCCACCTGGATGTGGATCCGGCCCGCTGGGAGGAATTCCTCGCCGCCGTGAAAGCCTCTCCACGGATCGGCGCCCTCTCGTTGACCAGCAGCGCGCGGGAAAGCTTCAACTCAACCACCGGCGAGATGATGGGCCTGGTGCAAACGATCTACCTGAGCTTTGCCGTCATCGTCGCGTTTGGCGTGGTTTACAATGGAGCGCGGATCGCCTTGTCGGAACGCCGGCGCGACCTCGCCACGTTGCGTGTCATCGGCTTCCAACCGGGTGAGGTGGCCGGCGTGCTGGTGGGCGAGCTGGTTGTGCTCACCTTGATTGCCATCCCGGTCGGCCTCTACCTTGGCGGCATCCTGGCCGCGGCGCTGGTGGCGGTGGCGAGCACCGAAACCGTCCGCATGCCCCTGATCCTCAGCCCGCGGTCGTATGCGACGGCGGTGCTCGTCATCCTTGTTTCCTCGAGCCTATCGTTTTTTGTGGTTAGCCGCCGCATCCGTTCGCTTGATCTCCTCAGTGTCCTAAACGCCCGCGATTGATGAACAGCCCCGTCAAGTCTACTAAAAAACGCTCCCGCCCGTGGCGCCGCGTGCTCGTGTGGCTGCTGCTGGCGGTCGTCGCCGCGTTGATTGTCATCAACTTGCTGCCGCAGCCGGTGACCGTCGAAGTCGCCAGTGTTTCCCGCGGTCCGCTGGCGGTTTCGGTGTTTGAGGAAGGTCAAACGCGGGTCCGCCACCGGTACACAATTTCCCCACCCATTGCCGGGTTCCTCAACCGGATTGAGCTCCGCGCCGGCGACCCGATCGTTGCCGGCCAGACAGTTCTGGCCACCATTCGGGCCGAGTCCCCAAGCCTGCTCGACCCGCGCGCCCGCGGACAGGCCGAGGCCCGCCTGCAAGCGGCCACCGCCACCGCCGACCTGCGCCGCGCCGAACTCGAACGCGCCCGTTCGGTCCTCGACCTTGCCGACAAGGAGGCCGCCCGCGCGGAAATCTTGCTGAAAACCAACGCCATCTCGCGCCGCGAGTGGGAATCGGCCAGCAGCCAAGTCCAAGTCCGCCGGCGCGAGGTCACCGCCGCGGAATTTGCCCTGCGTGTCGCCGAGTTTGAGATTGCCCAAGCCCGGTCCGCCCTCCTCCAGGCCGACGCGCCAACCGACGCCCAAGCGCCGGTCACCATCGTCGCTCCCGTGACCGGCGTGGTCCTTAAGGTTCTGGAGGAAAGCGCGCGCGCGGTCACTCCCGGGCTGGCCCTCATGGAGGTTGGCGACCCACACGATCTGGAGGCGGAAATTGAGCTTCTTTCCAGCGATGCCGTTGCGGTTCAGCCCGGCGCGGAAGTTTCCATCGAACACTGGGGCGGCGATCAACCGCTGCGCGGCCGTGTCACCATGGTCGAACTCGGCGGCTTCACCAAAATCTCCGCCCTCGGCGTTGAGGAACAACGCGTCCGCGTCCGCGTCGAATTCCTCAACCTGCCCGACAACGTCCTCCTCGGCGACCGCTTCCGCGTCGAAGCCCGCATCATCACCTGGCAAAACGACAACGTTGCCCAAATCCCCACCGGCGCCCTCTTCCGCCGCGGCAACCAATGGAGGGTCTTCACCCTCAAAGATGGCCGTGCCCACGCCCAACCCGTCACCCTCGGCCACCAAAACCCCTCCGCCGCCGAACTCCTCTCAGGCCTCGATACCGACGAAAAAATCATCCTCTACCCGCCCGACTCCCTCACCGAGGGCACCCGCGCCAAAGCGGACTAGCAGCGCGCCGGCGCCCGGTGAAACATGAGCATTCCAAGTTGCGATCAGCAGCCCGGAGGATATTGTGATTACCGTGTGCCACGGAAAATTCGCGATCTGGTTAGTGACCTGCGACGGGCAGGGTTCCGTCTTGTTGCAGGTGGAAAGGGAAGCCACCGGAAGTTCGCCCATCCAGCCGTTAAAATTCCGGCCATCATTGCTGGGCAGGATGGCGATGACGCCAAGGCATATCTAGAGCGTCACGTGGCAGAAAAAATCAACCAGTCAAAGGCATGAAAATCTCCACCAGTGAAGCCAGTGCCCTCGCCCGCCGATACCCCGTGAGCGTGCGCTGGAGTGATGAGGATCAGGCATTTGTCGGCTGCGTCGTCGGCCTCGTCGGCGAGTGCTGCCATGGGGAGACGGCTGAAGGCGTCGTTGCCCAACTGGGGAAAATTGCCGAAGACCTCGTCACCTATCTCGTCGAGCGAGGCGAGACCCTGCCGCTGCCACCGACCGCCTTTGCATCTGGAAGTAATTCCTGAGCCAGCCTGGTTGCTTAGACCTCAGCGAGGAGACCCAACAATTTTTCGAACGAAGGTTCCATCATCAGCCGGTGGCGTCCATTTCCCTGCGTATGGGTTCCGCGAGGGACTCTTCCACCGGGTCCAACGCAGCAAACCTACGTCCTTCGCGGAGAAAGGCCAAGCTCGTTTCGGGTGGTCACTTCGCTGAAGCATTTCCCCTCCAGCCTCCGTATTTCCCCGCGCATGCCCAACCCGTTCCTTGCCGCCGCCCTGCTGGGCCTCTCCGCCACCGCCCTGACCGCCGCGGAACCCGTCACCTACGAAGCTGAAAAGGCCGCCATGACCGATCTTGCCGTGGAGACCAAGGTGCCAGGGTTTTCCGGCGAGGGCTACGTGATGGCCTTCACCAATGAGGCTGGCTCGCTGAGCTTCAACGTCGATGCCCCGGAGGCCGGGCTTTACCACATGGTCCTTGGCTACGCGACACCCAGCGGCGGCAAGTGGTGCAACCTCCTCGTCAACGGGCAAGTCGAGGGCGAAATTGAACTTCCTGGGATCGAGGGATTTGCCGCCACCCAGCCGGCCCTGATTCTCCTGCATCAAGGCGCCAACACGATCACCATCGAAAAAGGCTGGGGATTCTACGCCATCGACAACCTAAAGCTCACCCGCGCCCCGGCGCCCAAGCCGCACCAGGTTACCGCCAAGCTCATCAACCCGTCGGCGAGCGCCCCGACCAAGGCGCTCATGGCCTTCCTCGTCAGCAACTTCGGGAAGAATATCATCGCCGGCCAGCAAGAGTACCCGCAGAACCCGGGCCGCGAGGTCAGACAGATCCGGGAACTCACCGGCAAGGAGCCCGCCATTGTTGGCCAGGACTTTATGGACCTCACCCCGTCCCGGGTGAAAAAGGGCACCTCGTCCAAAGTCGTCGATGAGGCGATTGCCTGGCATGACCGCGGCGGCATCGTCGCCTTCTCATGGCACTGGGACTCGCCGCTTGGCCAACTTCCCGGGCCCGAGCACGAGTGGAAAGGCTTTAACTCCAACGCCACCACCTTTGACCTCGCGGCCGCCATGGCGGATCCAAACTCGGAAGCCTATAAGCTCCTGCTCAGCGACATCGACGCCATCGCCGGCCACCTCGGCAAACTCCGCGACCGCAACATCCCGGTCCTCTGGCGCCCACTCCACGAGGCCGACGGCACCTGGTTCTGGTGGGGCAAAGCGGGACCCGAGGCCTGCAAGAAACTCTGGGCCCTCATGGTCGAGCGCATGACCAACCAACACGGCCTCAACAACCTCATCTGGGTCTGGAACTCGTCCAACCCAGACTGGTACCCGGGCAACGACCTCGTCGACGTCGTCAGCTTCGATTCCTTCCCTGCCCCGCACAACCACAACCCGGCCAGCACTGCCTACGAAAAACTCGTCGCCCTCAGCGACAACCGCAAGCTCATCGCCATGGCCGAAGCCGGCGCCATCCCCGACCCCGACCTCATCGCCGTCACCAAGTCCCACTGGTCATGGTTCAACGCCTGGAACTCCAACGTCCGCGACCTCAACTCCGACGACCACTTGCGCAAACTCTACTCCCACCCCAACGTCATCACCCTCGACAAGCTGCCCAAGTTCTAATGGTCCCGCTATGGGGAGGATCAAGCCTTTGACAGTGGGGCCGTGGCCTGCTGCGCTATTCAACAAATGGATTGATGACATGGAGCCCGGCGTAGCTCTGGCCGTGGCTCAAGTCCTCGGAATAAACGGCATGTCAAATCGCCCCCCCATCGAGAACGCCGGCGAAACTGGCATGGCAGCCGGTTCCCGCCAGCACGGGACAGCGTCCGCGCTGCCCTTCGCGAGCTTCCCAACTTTGGGTTGAGTATGTTTCATTTGCGCATGCGCAAGACGACCGCGTTGGTAAGAAACTACTACATCCTTCCGTGCTGCTTGCTGTTGCTCAACCTGGCCAACAGCTTGATCGGCTATAAGGCCGAGCTCATCGCCGATCCTTATGCGCGCACGGCCACGGTGATCTTCCTCGTCGTTTGCGGCGCCTCCATCGTGACGATCGTCCTTGCCCCGGCCATGACACACGCAGTCAAGGGGCTCCACCGCTCCAGCCGCCGCGGTGGCGGCCGCCTCGGCGAGATCCTCTTCCTGATCATTCTCGGCGTCGGCGTCGCCTGGTGCTATTTCCAACTCACCAACCACGGCCCCGCCGCGCTACTACCCGCCGACTGGCGCAATGGCCGGTGAGGATGAGTGGATGCGGCGATTGCGCTAACGCGGCGGCTTACCAAGTCACCCTTACCCCAAGTATCCCATTGAGCCCTGGCTCATTCTGGCCAGACCCGTGGTTGCGGTAGTCCTCGTCAGTGAGATTCTCCACCCCGCAGGTCAGATCCAAGTGGTCATTGACCGTCCACCCGCTGTGCAGGGCGGCAACCACGTAGCCGGGCGTGCCCCCGGTGGGAATCCGCTGGTTGTCAGCAAGCTGATCCGCCGCCGTGATGCGATCCTCGGTGTCCGCGGCAAGGATCCGGCCCTCGATCCAGAACTTCTCCGACGGGTGCGTCCAGCGCAGCGCCACGGACCCATTCAAGGGCAACTGGCGCGTCATGGGCCGCTCGCTTACCGGTCCACCCACGAAGTTCGGGCTCTGCAAGCGCCCTTCCTGCCAGGCGGCAAATCCCGACAGTGTCCAGTGCGGATGAAAACGCCATGCCCCCTCTAGCTCAACCCCATAGGAATAGGCATCGGACGCGTTGGTCGTGATCGTTGTGCTGTCAATGGCGCTGCGCTTCACCGCCGTGATTAGGTCGCGACCGTCCGTGTAGAACACCGAGGCCTGCAGCGCGGTGGTTTCACCCGTCTCCCGGACACCAAGCTCGTAGGTAATAAATTCCTCTGGCTCAACATTGGTCGACCCCAGCGAGGTGTCCCCCGCCTTGGCTGTCAGGTTCCCGGTCAAATCGTCCAGATTGGGTGCGCGGAATGCCTGGGAAATCCCGCCAAAGCCACTCCACCGTTCGTTGAAGTGATAGAGCCCCCGGAGAGATCCCACCACGGAGTCCCAGGTCTTGGTCTCATCAGTCTGCGCAACGCCGTCGGCATCCGCAAAGCGCCCAAGCAACGCTTCCGCGTACGTGTAGCGCACACCGGTGGTGACCTCCAAGCGCTCAACCGGCTTCCACACATACTGGCCGAAAATCCCCAGCAGGTCGTATTCCGAATTGTCCGCGATCGGCAGCAGCTCAGTGAGAACCAGCCGGTCAGACTTCGTCTTGTAGCCCGATGAGTCGACCTCAT
>JBILQA010000115.1:0-7946 GCA_044373535.1 Akkermansiaceae bacterium
CTTCAAGGACTCCAAAAACAATGGCCCGGCGTGGCCGATCCGCGCGTTCTTGGAGGGCTTGCCGACCTGCTCGGCGAACAAGCGGTGCACCGAAAGTGGCGGGTCCTCGGAGGCCACACGGCCAAGGAAAATCCCGAATCATTCTTCATCGACGCCGCTGACCCGCGGGCGCCCACTTTTGATGTCGCCGATCCGACGTTTGAGAACCACGGCCTGCTGCGTGGAAAAATCGTCCTTCGCCGGATGAGCAGGGCGCCAGACCCCCACGACCGCCAAAACCTCATCTTCACCCTCCGCGGCCTGCTCGGCGTGAACGCTCGTGCGGAAATCATCGCCTGGCTTCTCACCCATGACTCCGGCCACCCGGCCGCCATCGCGCGCTCAACCGGGTATTTCTCGAAATCCGTTCAGCAATCGCTTAACGAGATGGCGGAGTCCGCCCAAATCACCGCCGTGCGCATCGGCCGCGAAAAGCACTTCTCGATTTCTCGGCGGGACGAATGGCAGGCACTGCTTTACGGCAACGCGGAGCGGGCGGTGGGATTTCCCTGCTGGGTGGAATGGATGCCACTCTTCTTCGCGATCACCCGGTTCGCCGAAACTTTGGGGAAACCCAGCCTGACCGGAAAATCCGAAAGTTTCCAAGCGATCCATCTGCGTGAGGCCCTCGAAGACGCCACCCCGGCGCTCGCTCAGGCAGGACGACTCCACTCGATGCGCGCCCACCCGGAACTTCGCGGCCATGCCCTGATCACCGCCTTGCTCGCTGACCTTGAGTCGCTCTAAGTGACGCCCCCGACTGAGCTGGCCTTCCGCTGCGGGCAAACCAATGCTGGCATCCACTTCATCCTGTGCTATCGTGTCGGCGCTGCGGTCACTTTAACTTAAATGGTTAAGCCCTTCTCCATGCGTGCGCTCCTCGCCCTGCTACTCGGCCTGGTCCTTCAGGTCGCGTTGGCCGCGCCGGGGGTCGCCTGTGTGCCTGAGCGCACCGACGTGCCTGCTCCCGCCTGCGGCGCGATGTCCGGGTGCGCGTGTTGTGCCAAGAAGGTGAGCTGTGATTGTGCGGCGGATTCCAAGGACGAGAAAAAGCCGCTGCCCCCAGCGAGCATGCCTGAGCGGCCGGTGACGGTGCTGCTGGCACTGGCGCCCGCGGCGACGGATCTCGGAACCGTTGATGATTTTCCCACGGGAGCCGTTGGCTTCCGCGGTCCGGATGCCCGCCATGCCGGCTTCCCCGGCGTTGCCTTGGCGGTGGCGTTTTGTCGCTGGATCATTTGAGGAGCTGCCTGCGCGGGACAACCGCGCCCATTTACCTGGAGCCGTCGCTGACGGTTCGGTCGAAAGGCAATCTAGCGTCTCAATGAATCATGAACATTTTCTACTATTTGCTCGGCACCGCGGTGTCGGCGACAACGCTTCTCGCGGAGGAACCCGTCCTTGTCTCGCGCGAGCTCCTTGGTGAGCTGCGGGCGGAGGCCGCGCGCAAGCACCCGGCGGTGGCAGCGGCCAATGCGCGTGCCGCCGCGGCGATCCAGGAGATTAGCGGGGTGCGGCTGTGGGAGGACCCGTCGGTTGGGCTTTCGGTGCTGCTCGCCGAGCGGACGATGCGCCGCGACGATGGCGATCTCCGTCTGAGCTTTGAGCAACCTCTTCCACGCCGCGGCCTTTTTGACGCCACCCGGGACAAGGCCGCCGCCCTTGGCCGTGCCGAGGGCGAAACCGCCCGCACGTCACGCCAGGCCGTCGCCGCGGCCGCCGCCAAAAATGCCATCGAGCTGGCTTTGGCCGACGAGTCGATCGTCCTCCAAGCTGGCCAAATCGAGTGGCTGAAGACGATGGCCGAGAATGCCCGCCAGCAAGCGGCCAACCCGAACGGCTCGGCTGCCAGCGGGTTGCGGCTGGAGACCGAGCTTGCCCGCGAGCAGCAAATCCTCAATGCCGCCCAACGGAGCCGCGCCAGCCTGGCCCAACGGCTGAACCTGAGCCTGGGGCGGCCGCTTGAGGGCGCCTGGCCGGCCCTGCGGCTGCCAGCCGACCCTGGCCCGGTGCCGGTGCCGCAAGCGGAGGTGGCCCGCGTTGCCTACGCCAACCCGCGGGTCCGCGCGCTGCGCGAAATGGCCGGCGCCGCGGCCGCAGACAAGCGCATGGCCGACCAGGAAAAAAAGCCCCAGTTCTCCGTGGCGGTGGACTCCAACCTCTACTCCGGCGGCGACCTCCGCAGCACCGATGTTGGAATCAAGATGACCCTCCCGTGGTTCAACGAGCCGTCGTACCGCGCACGCAGCGCCAGCGCCGCAAGCCGCGAGGCGGCCGCTGGCAGCGACATCGAGGCCGCCCGGCGTGAGGTCGCCGCCGAGGTGCTCGCCGCGGCCACCGAGGCCGCCAACGCCGCCGAGCAAGCACGCGCGTATGCCGGCGAGATCCACGAGCGCGCCACCCAGGCGCGCCAAGCGATTGAAGCCGCATGGATCAGCGCGACGGCCACGCTGGCCGACCTCTTGGAATCCAACCGCACCCTGTTCTCCATCCGGCTTGAGCAACGCCGCTTCATCGCCATCCAACAAGCAGCCCTCGAAGACCTTAACGCCCTCCTTCCACCACCCCCTTCCACCTCATCGAAATGAAAACCTTCCTCACCATCTTCCTCACCGCCGTCCTCACCGCCACCGCGGGGTGGTTCTTCTTCCTGCGCGACACCACGCCCGCGAAGACCGCCGAGACCGAGCGCAAACCGCTTTACTACCAAAGCGCGATGCACCCGTGGGTGAAAAGCGATAAGCCCGGCCGCTGCACGATCTGCGGCATGCAGCTCACCCCGGTCTACCCGGGCGAAAAGGGCTTCGACGCCACCGGCGGCGACAATGTGGTCGCACTCACCCAATCGCAGATCCAAGTCCTGCACGTCCAAACGGTTAAGGCAGACATCCGGCCGCTCACCCGGTCGCTCCACGTGGCCGGCATGATCGACGACGACGCGACCCGCCACCGGGTGCTCTCGGCCTACGTCGACGGCCGGATTGAAAAACTCCACGTCAACTTCGTCGGCGCAGAAGTGGCTGCCGGCCAACCGCTGGCAGATATCTACAGCGCGCCGCTGCTGCAGGCGGAGCGCGAGTACCGCCAGCTCACGGGCGACTTCCGCCGCAACACCGCCTTGCGCCTCAGGCAGATGGGCCTGACGCCCGAACAAATCGCAGCTCTCGATGATAAACCCGCGGATGCCCTCACC
This sequence comes from Akkermansiaceae bacterium, assembly GCA_044373535.1. GTDB lineage: Bacteria > Verrucomicrobiota > Verrucomicrobiia > Verrucomicrobiales > Akkermansiaceae > JBILQA01. The sequence goes on from JBILQA010000115.1 coordinate 3,233, forward strand.
TCGCCGATCCTCGCGCCGATTGGCGGCACCGTGGTCGCGCAAAAAGTCTATGAAGGCCAGACGGTGAAGGCCGGCGACCCGTTGTTTGAAATCGCCGACTTCTCGACCATGTGGTTCCAGTTCGAGGTTTATGAGCAAGACCTGCAATGGCTTGCACCGGGGCAAAAGGTTGCCATCCGGACCCAGGCGCTGCCCGGCCAAACGCTTGAGGGCAAGATCACCTTCATCGACCCGAACTTCGACGAGATGACCCGCTCGACCAAGGTCCGCGTGGAACTCCCGAACCCGCTCGTCAACGGCCGCCGCGCGCTCCTGCACAAGCTTTACGCCGAGGCAGTCGTGGCGATTGATGCGCCCCCGGTGCTGAGCGTCCCGCGCTCCGCGGTCATCCAGACCGGCCCGGAGGCGGTCGTGTACATCGACCGTGGCGATGGCGCGTACGAGCGCACCCCGGTTGCGCTTGGCCGCCGCGGCGATGAATTCCTCGAAGTGCTCAGAGGCCTGGATCCCGGCACCCCGGTGGTCACCAACGGCAACTTGCTCATGGACGGTCAGGCGGAAATGAACCGCACCTTCATGGTCGCCGACATCAACCCGCCCGCACCGCCCGCCGCCCAAGCGCCTGCCGATGGCCTTAAGGCTGAGCAAAAAACGGCCGTCGCCGAGTTCCTAGCCACCGCCGACAGCATGGCCGCAGCCCTCGCCGCCGATGACCTTGCCGCCTTCAACACCGCCAGCGCCCCGGCCATGGCCAAAACCGCCGCCATGGCCGAATCCCTGGCCGCGTTCCCCGACCTCAAGCAGCCGCTCGCAACCTTGGTTGGCTCAAGCCACTTCCACGGGTTCCCGGACTTGAAGGCCGCCCGCGCCGCCTTCCTGAAGTTCTCCACCGCCGCCGACGCCGTGGCACAAAAACTCCGCGGCATCCCCGGCACCCCGGAATTCCAAGTCTGGGAGTGCCCAATGGTCAACGAGGCAGTCCCCGGCGCGCCAGCCCGTGGCCGCTGGCTCCAACTCGGCGGCCGCCCAGGCCAGAACCCGTACTTCGGCAAGGAGATGCTTGAGTGCGGCAAGGAAATCAAACCCACCGCCCCAGCCAAGTGATCAACCGCCTCATCGAGTGGAGCCTTAAGAACCGCTTCCTGGTCGTCTGTGCCGCCTTGCTGCTCACCGCCTTGGGGGTACGCGCGATCTACCAGACGCCGGTCGACGCCATCCCGGACCTCACCGAAAACCAGGTCCTCGTCTATGCCGACTGGATGGGCCGCAGCCCGCAGGAAGTGGAAGACCAGGTGACCTTCCCGCTTTCCACTGGCCTGCAAGGGCTGGCGGGCGTGAAGGAGGTCCGCGCCACCTCGATGTTTGGCTTCTCGCTGGTCACCGTGATCTTCAAGGAGGAGATCGATCCGTATTTTGCCCGCTCCCGCGTGCTCGAGCGCCTCAATTTCCTCCAAGGGTCGATGCCCAAGGGGGTTGCCCCGCAACTCGGCCCCGATGCCTCCGGCCTCGGCTGGGTTTACCAGTATTATCTCGATGTCGATCCCGCCAAGGCGCCGGACGGCGGCTATGACCTCGCCCAGCTGCGTTCCCTGCAGGACTGGCAGGTGCGCTATCAACTCCGCAGCATTGAGGGAGTTGCCGAGGTCGCCAGCATCGGCGGCTTCGTCAAGCAGTACCAGATTGAGCTCTCGTCGACGAAAATGCGCGCCGCCAACGTCACCCTGATGGACGTCATGACTGCGGTGCAGGACGCCAACCTCAACGTCGGCGGCAAGGCACTGGAGGAAAATGGCGCCGAGTTCATCCTCCGCGGCACCGGCCTGATCACCAGCATTCAGGACCTGGAACTCATCGCCGTGAAGGCGATGGAGGGCACGCCGATCTATCTGCGCGACCTTGCGACCGTCCAAATCGGCGGCGACTTCCGCCGCGGCGCGCTCGACATCAACGGCCGCGAGGCAGTCGGCGGCACCGTCGTGATGCGCTCGGGCGAAAATGCCAAGGCCGTCATCGAACGCATCAAAGAGAAAATTGCCACCATCCCGCTGCCCGCTGGCGTGACCATCAAGCCGTTCTACGACCGCAGCCGCCTCATCGACAATACCATCGGCACCCTGAAGCACGCCCTCGTCGAGGAGATCATCCTCGTCACCCTGGCCCACATCATCTTCCTCTGGCACTTCCGCAGCATCCTCATCGTCACCCTGCCGCTGCCGATCTCGATCCTGTTCTCCTTCCTGATGATGAAGGTCTTCGGGATCACCAGCAACATCATGTCGCTCACCGGCATCGCCATTGCCATCGGCGTGCTGGTCGATGCCGCCATCGTCGTGACCGAAAATGTCATCCGCCACTGCGAAGCGGCCGAAAAGGATAAGGGGCTGCCGCTCAACGCACGCGAACGACTCATGACCACCCTGGCGGCCTCCCGCCAAGTTGGCCGGCCGATCTTCTTCTCGATGACGATCATCATCCTTGCCTTTGTGCCGGTGTTTTTCCTCACCGGCCAGGAGGGCAAGTTGTTCCACCCGCTCGCGTTAACCAAAACCTTCGCGATGATTGGCGCCACCCTGCTTGGCGTCACCCTGGTCCCGGTGCTTTGCTCGCTTCTGGTCCGCGGGCCGTTCCATTCCGAGGACCGCAACCTTGTCATGCGCTTCCTGTTGCGCATCTATCAGCCGACCCTCGACTGGGCGCTCAACCACCGCCGCAGCGTGATTGCCATGGCCATGGCCATCCTCGCGTTCGCCATGTTGTTGGGCTTTGGCCTGCCGCGCGCGTGGGTGAAGTCCATCGACGAGGCCGGCCACCCGCGGGTCGCCAACCTGTTTGCCGGCTTCGGCACCGAGTTCATGCCGCCGCTCAACGAAAGCAGCCTGCTGTACATGCCGGTGCTCATGCCAAAAACCGGGCTCTCGGAGATCCAGCGGGTCATGGCATGGCAGGACAAGGTCATCAGTGAACTTCCGGAGGTCGAGAGCGTGGCCGGCAAGCTTGGCCGCTTTGAAACCGCCACCGACCCGGCGCCCACCGAGATGTTGGAAACCACCATCATGCTCAAGCCGGAGCTCATCCCCAACGGCCGCTTCCGGATGCAGCGCAACCCGGCGTGGCGCGACGGCATGACCATGGAAAAACTCAAGGCTGAGCTCACCGAGAAAATGAAGGAAGTCCCCGGCTACGTCCCCGCCTTCCTCCAACCGATTGAGAACCGCACCCTGATGCTCTACACCGGCATCCGCGCCCAGGTCGGCGTGAAGATCTACGGCGACAGCATCGACAAGATCCAGCAGAAGGCCTTTGAGGTTGAGCGACTGATCAACAGCATTGACGGCGCCTCCGGCGTCTCCCCGTCGCGCGTCCAAGGGAAACCCTACCTCAACATCGCCGTCGACCGCCCGGCGATGGCTCGCTACGGCCTCAGCGCCAAGGCGGTGCTCGACACCGTGGAGGTCGCCATCGGCGGCAGCAACGTGAGCACCACCATCGAGGGCCGCGAGCGCTTCCCGATCCAGATCCGCATCGAGCGCGCCGAACGCGATGACATCGAGGAACTTGGCCGCATCCTCATCGCCCTGCCGATGACCCCTGGTGAGGACCGCAAGGTTTCCTACATCCCGCTCGGCATGGTCGCCAAAATCACCCGCGAGCTTGGCGCCAACGAGATCGCCTCGGAAAACGGCCAGCTCCGGTCCTATGTCCAAGCCAACGTCCAAGGTCGCGACCTCGGCGGGTTTGTCGCCGAAATCGAACAAAAACTCCAATCCCTCAACTGGGAGGGCATGAGCTACAAGATGGCCGGCGAGTTCGAAAACCAACGCCGCTTCGTCTCAACCATGATGATGGTCGTCCCCGTTGCCCTGGTGATCATCTTTGCCCTGCTCTTCATGGTCTACCACAGCGCCATGGAGGCCGCCCACGTCATGCTTGCCATTCCGTTTGCCCTCAGCGGCGGCGTCTTCCTGCAAAAAATCCTCGGCTACAACTTCAACGGCGCCGTCTGGGTCGGCTACATTGCCCTCTTCGGCACCGCCGTCCAAACCGGCGTCGTCATGGTCGTCTACCTCGAGGAAACCGTCAAAGCACGCATGGCCGAACTCGGCGCCACCTTCACCCGCGCCGACCTCATCCAAGCCGTCAAAGACGGCGCCCGCCTGCGCCTGCGCCCCAAAGTCATGACCGTCGGCACCGTCATCGCCTCGCTCATGCCCATCATGTGGAGCAGCCGCCAAGGCGCCGAAGTCATGCAGCCACTCGCCGCCCCCGTCATCGGCGGCATGCTCTCCAGCCTCCTCCACATCCTCATCGTCACCCCCGTCATCTTCCTCTGGCTGCGCGAACGCGAGTTCAACCGCGGCACCCTCCACGCCTCACTCCACCACTCCGACTCTTTACCTCAACAATCAACAATCGAGGATCAACAATCATCGATCGATCCCCTTCATCACTGAGCTTCGATTAAACTGCGAATGCGGTTTCGCATACCCTGGGAATACCCGCAAAAAAAATCTCCCAACCCCAGCGGGGTTGCGTGGAGAACTCCGTCGGTCTGGCGAGTAGGAAGTCTCGCGCAAAGCCGCAAAGGCGCAAAGGAGGGACGAGCTGATATTTTAGTCAATCAGGCAGCTTGGCATTGCCGTCGTTTCAAACCCACCACCCCCCCTCACCACCAGCCCAGAACCAACCCTAGTCCCCCTTTGCGCCTTTGCGCCTT
>JBILQA010000116.1:0-7920 GCA_044373535.1 Akkermansiaceae bacterium
CGGTGGTCAAGGGCGGCCGGCTCGTCGGCGTGCTAACAAGCTATAACAGCGGAGAGCAGATCAGCGACGTCACCTCCACGGACGTGCTCAGCCACTTCTTGCGCGAGGCGCTTGGCGGCCATTACACCGGCTTTCCCTCGCTTGGGCTCACCGCGGTGCGCACGGATGACAGCAATTTCCGCAAGTGGCTGAAGATTCCCGCCGGTGATGGTGGCCTTTACGTGGCCAAGGTCCGGGCGCAATCCGCCGCCATGTCCGCCGGGGTCAAGGAGGGCGATGTCCTGCTGGCCATCGACGGCCACGCACTCGACCGCCGCGGCTACTACGAGGATCCGCGCTACGGGCGGATTTTCTGGAGCCACCTCGTGCGCGGCCTGCGCTCGACGGGTGACAGCGTGAAGCTCTCGCTGCTGCGTGCCGGGGAGCCGTTAGAGGTGGCCGCCACGCTTGTCAGGGACGAGGAGGGTGCCGGCCTGATCCCGAAGCACAGCTATGACCGACCACCGAACTACCTGGTCAAGGGCGGGATGGTTTTCCAAGAGCTGACCCGCGGCCTGCTAGAAGCCTACGGCAAGGAATGGGAGCAGCGCGCGCCGATGAATTTGCTCAATGCCTTGGAGAATCCTGAGGAGTTTGAGGAGGGCCGCCGACGCCTAGTGGTCCTGACAGGGATCATCCCCACTCCGGCGACGGTTGGCTACGAGGAGGTGCGCAACCTCATTGTGACGGAGGTCAACGGCCAGAAGGTTAAGGATGTCGCCTCGCTGGTGACGGCCTTCCGCGCGGTCGCCCCCGGTGGGGCCCACCACCTGAAGTTTGACGAGGCGCCGTATGAGATCTACCTCGACTCGACCGCGGCGGAGGCTGTCGACAAGGAGTTGCGCCAGCGGGGGCTTGCCGAACTGTCGCGCACGTCGACTCAGTGATGGCGCGCGCGCGGGGGGCAGGGTTGGGGAGCCGCTGGATGTTAGCCGCATGAACCCGCGCATTGATACCTGTCCATTTCTCCCCGTGGATGTCGACGGCTGGACGCTGGAGCGGTTGCGCGCGCGCGGCCGCGTGCGCGACGCGGAGTTTTTCCATGCGGTGTGCCGCTGTGCCCAGGGGCTGTGGCAGCAGGGCAAGCCGGCCCAGGCGTTGCTGCAACTCAACCGCGCGCTGGCGGTTGAGCCGCGGTTTGTAGCCAGCGCCGCGGAGCTTCCCTACCAGGCGATGCGGTGGATCATCCAACATGCCGGTGAGCGCTTTATCGGCAATCCGGTGCGCCATTTCCAACACCTCGCCAGCCGGGTCAACCAGCCTAACCGTGAGCTGCGCTCATGGCGCGCATGGGCGTGCTTTCACCTCGCCAGCGAGGTCCTCGACGGCGCGCAGTTCCCACGCGATGAGGAGCAGATCGCCTCGGAGAATCTAAGGATTCCGGCGTGGCTCGAGACACTCGCCGCGCTTGGCCGCCTGGGCGTGGCGGGCGAGGACGAGCTTCTGGGGCGGCTGAGGCTCACTGCGCGGATTTGAACCGCAGGGCCACCGCATTGATGCAGTAGCGCTTGTCGGTCGGCGTGGGGTATCCCTCGGCGAGAAAAATATGCCCCAAGTGGCCGCCGCAGGTGCTGCAGATGACTTCCTGGGGCATCATGTAGCCCGACGTGTTGCGCAGCTCGGCGGCGGATCCCGCGATGGTGTCGAAGAATGCCGGCCAGCCCGATTCCGAATCGAAGCGTTGGGCGGAGCCAAACAGCAAGGCATCGCAGCCTGCGCAATGATAGGTGCCTGCGCCGTCACGCTTGAATGCCTCGTAGGCCGGGCCAAATGACGTCTCGGTGGCGCCTTCGCGCAGGACTTGGAATTGCTCGGTGGTTAGTCGGCGGCGCCAGTCGTCGCGGCTGAGCGCGGCGGGTTGGCCGGCGGGCGGTTTTGGCGCGGGCTCGCGCCGGCAGGCGGGAATGACCATGAGGATGGCCGCCGTGGCAATTGTAGGCAGAGATGAGCGCGGCATCATTGTTTGGTGGGAGCGGTTGGGCTGGGGGTGCTAGATCCCGGCGCGGCAGGAGAGCAGGGCCAACTCGGCGTGCTGGCCGAACAACATCGGCGCGCTGCCGATGCCGCAGGCGAGGACCACTTCGAAGCGTTGCTGCAATGCCTGGGCGATGAGTTCCTCGGCGGTCAGGCAGAGGCGCCCGCCAACCTCGCGGAGTTGGAATTCGATCGGTCCGCACTGGTGGTAGGAGCGGTAGATGACCTCGGTGCAGGCGAGGCGGTGGCTGGTGCGGAAGTCAAAGGTGAAGTCATAGAGCTTGCCTTCGTGGGTGAGCGCGCGAGCAAGCGCCTCGTCGATTGCGGCGGCCTCAAGCGGAGGGCGCAGGACGACGAGGGCGTCTACTTCCAGGGTTTCCTCCGCGGGTCGGCGGCGCACACCGTCTTTCTTGGCCTCGAGGAAGAAATGGGTCTTTCCGGTGGCCGCGTCGGCACCGAGAAATAACGCGGCGTGGGGCCAGAAGCCCGGCAGGAACAGGTTGCTCAGCGCATCGTCGTGGCGGGTGATGAAAATGTCCCCCGGGCGGGCATGTTTGATGGCCGCCAGCCGCAGCTCCGCGCTCATTCGCTTTGGCTGGTCCTGGGACTTGATGCCGGGCTGGTGGAGGTCGGCAATGATGCTGCCGGAAAAGCGGAACAACTCGAAGACGCTCTTTTTCCAAGCCGAGTGGTGGCGCCGGCGGAAGGAAAACCAGCGGTAGCGCAGCCGGTCGCGCAGCAGCAGGTGGCGCGAGATCTCGATGCGCGTCTCACTGTTATCCAACAGTTCGAGGATGGCGCCGAACTCGGCGACATGGCTGATAGAGTCAAACTCGCGGCGGTTTTCGCGCCACCAGGTGAGCGCCTCGAAGAGACGGGCAAGGCGGCGCGGCGCGGTGCCGGCGCGGTAGAGGCGGGCGAAGGTCTTCGCCGGGATGCCGTAGCTTGGCTCCGGCTCATCGAGCTTCTTGCGCAGCAAGCGTGAGGTGGCCGCCACGGCGATGGTGGCGCGTGATCCGTTAGCCAACATCGCCGCCGCGGCAAGGGTGATGGCCAAGGCGGGAAGTTGCTCGCGCCAGCGGGCCGGATGGCGGCCGCAAACCGGCTCCAAGGCGGCAAGCACGCTGGCGAGCGCCTCGCGCGACGCCAAGTAGTTGGCGTAGCGGGCGCGCAGGATGGCGTCCTCGGGCGGTGTGAAGTACCCGCGCGCTTCCGCCTGAGGTAAAAAGTCCCAATCCTCGCCGAGCGGCCGGTGGCTGGACGCGGCCGAGGCCACCGCGAGCACCGTGCGGGCCGCGCCGAGGAGGGGTCCAGCATGCTCTAACACCACGGGCGGCTATTTGGCCTTTTTGATGATGGGGGACTCAAAGCCGCCAAGGTCGGCGGGCTTCACCTCATGGACGTAGCCTTCCATCTTGAAGGTGCTCGGCTCATAGGGGCCGATGAAGTCGACCGCGAGTTGTGGTGTGATCTTGGCTTCGAGCCCTGCGGCCCAGAAGATTGCGTTGATGAGAAGGCGGCGGTAGCCGGCATCGAGGAGGTCCTCGGAGGCCCCCTGGGTGGAGTGGAAGACGCGTGCGTCGGCGCCAGCGGCTGACTTGTAGCTGCGCGTCCAGGCGCTGGGCATGGGCGTCTTGTCCGGCGCCGGGGCCGAGGCCGGATCCATTGTGGTGAGCGGCTGGCTGGTGGCTAACACCGTGAAGTCAGCTCCGGCGATCCCGGTGTATCCTCCCGCGTGGCAGAACGAGACGTCCGGCACCCCGGTTAGAATCGGGTGGCCCTTCTGCGCGGTCACCAGCTCGACGCGGGTGCCCTGCTGGTGGTTTCTGCCGTAGTGGCCGACCCAGGTGTTGCCCAGGACCTGATGGCCGAAGCCCTTCTCGTATTCGGGCCCCTTCCAGTCGAACGAATAGCGGGCGTTGGGATCACCCTTGGGGATTCTAAAGGCATGGGACGAGGTGCGCAGGCCGACGACGGGTCCACCGCGGGCCAGGTAGTCGGTTAGGAAAGCCATGTCCTCGGGCGCAGGGCTGAGGAAGCGCGCGAAGATGACCAACAAATCCGCATCCTTCAGAGCGGCCATGCCTGGCAGGCTTGAGGAGCCAGGCCGGATGTTGCCTTGGGGATCGACGCCGAAGATGACGGTGCACTTGAAGCCGTGGGACTTTGCCAGGATCCGTGCGAGTGCGGGGCAGGTTTCCTCGCTGCGATACTCGTGGTCCGAGGCAAGGAAGACGATGTGCTTGCCGGCGCCGGGCCCCGGACCGCCAGGATAGACGACTTGGGCGGACGCCATGGGAGTGGCGGCTGCCAGCAACCAGCCAAGAATCAGGGGAAGCCTCATAAGTGGCCCCAGCAAAGGCGGATAGCCGCTCGCGGGCAATGTTAAAGCGGGTGCCGGGTGCCGGCGGTGTTAGTTGCGCGGGCGTAGTTGGCACTTGCGGGGGGTCCGGGAGAGTGCTTTTCTGCGTGCCTATGGCAAATGCAACCAATGTGCTGGCGAGCGGGATTGAGATCGTCGGCTCGATCAAATTTTCCAATGATATGATCATTGATGGCCGCATCGAGGGCCAAATCACCTCGGAAAAAGGCCGTGTGACGATTGGTGAAAACGCCAAAATCAAGGGCGACATCAAGGCCGGCGAAGTGAAGCTCTATGGTGAGGTCGAGGGGACCATTGAATCCGACCGCTGCGAGCTGAAGGGCAAGTCCCGCCTCAACGGCGACATCAAGACAAAGATGCTGAGCATGGAAGAGGGCGCGCACCTGACGGGTCGCACCGAAATCGGCGGCTAAGGCTGTCGCGGAAAGGTTCTTGGAAGAAGGCGCGGGCGGGTTCCCGCGCCTTTTTTGGCTGTGCCACGGCAATCGGTTTGGCGTCGACAGGGCGGCGGAATGGGGGTTTTTAGGCGGCTATGGACGTGGAATGGCTTTGCTTGTTGGGTTTGCTGGCCGCCTTGGTGGTGCTCTTGATTGTCGCCGTCGTGCTGCTGTGGCGCATCGCCAGCCTGCTCAAGCGCTTGGCTGCGCGGACGGCGGCATGTGCCGAGGCCGACCCTGCCGAGCACCACCAGGAGAGCCGGCCACCCACCGGTCAGTTCGAGGAATTCCTCGCCGAGGATCCGTGCCGCATCGAACTCTCGAAGTCCGAACAGTTTGCGGCCTTTCGCCAGTGGCGCCAGAAACGCGGCTTCACATGGGGCCGTTAGCCGCTCACGCGGCTCAATCGACCGCCACAGGATAAAAATTTCCCTCCAACGTGCTTTTGCGGTTGTCTCCGGCGGGAAGATTTCAATACTGCCGCGGCCTCGCCACCAATCCACCGGGGCGCGCTGAAAAAGCGCTTGTGAAAAATTTCACAAGCTAGTAACAACTTCCCGAGCCATGGCAAACTTCTTCCCGCGCTGGACCAACTTCCTGCCGCTGAAACTCGCGATTTGCGCAGGATCCATCGGAGTGGGCGTTGTGTTAGGATTCAACACGTACGCGACGCCCGAGGCGGTGCGCAAAGGCTATAAGCCGAGCCAGCCGATTCCCTTTTCGCACGAGATCCACGCCGGCCAACTTGGGATGGACTGCCGTTATTGCCACAGTTTTGTGGATGTGGCGGGGCATTCGAACGTGCCATCGGGAAACACGTGTTGGAACTGCCACCAGCACATCCAGCGCGACAACCCGCGGCTTGAGCCGCTGCGCCGGGCGATGGACAAGACCTACGCCGGCTACGACGGCAAGGCTGTCGAGTGGGTGAAAGTCCACCGCTTGCCGGATTTCGTGTATTTTGACCACTCAGCCCACGTGAACCGCGGGATTTCCTGCGTCAGCTGCCACGGGCGGGTTGACCAGATGGAGGTTGTCTACCATGCCAAGTCGCTGAGCATGGGGTGGTGCTTGGACTGCCACCGTGCGCCCGAAGCGCACCTGCGGCCGCTTGAGCAGGTCTATCACCTTGATTACGACGCCGAGAAGTACCTCGCCAGCAACGAGGTCACCGGTGCCGACGGCCAGCGCGTGACGACCCAGGAAGGGTTCGGTGCCTTGCTCAAGAAGGAATGGCAGATCAAGCCGCGGGAAACCTGCGCGACCTGCCACCATTAATCCCCAACTTTTGAACGCCCACAATTTTTCCCGTCTGCCGAAATGAGCAAGCGCAAATGGATCCACCCCGAGGCTGGCAGCGACAACAAGACGCTGGCATGGCGCAGCCCAGGTCATCTCAAGGACACTCCCGAGTTCCGCGAATGGCTGGAGCGTGAGTTCCCGCGCGGCGCCGCGGAAATGTCCGACGGCGACGACCAGGACCTCACCCGCCGCTCGTTCATGAAGCTCATGGGAGCCTCGACCGCCCTGGCTGGATTTGGCATGGCCGCCTGCCAGCGCCCGGAGGCGTATATCCTTCCCTACAGCCAAGCGCCCGAGTGGGTTGTGCCGGGCAAGGCGCTCTACTACGCCTCGGCCATGCCGCGGGCAACCGGCGCGGTGCCGCTGGTCGTCACCACCTATCAGGGCCGCCCAACCAAGCTCGAGCCTAACACCCTGCACCCGGATTCCGCCGGCGCGGACCTGTTCGCGCAGGCATCGGTGTTGGAGCTGTACAGCCCAGACCGGTCCAAGGAGTTTCTCAAGAAAGGTAAATCCGCGAGCCGTGCGGACTTTGAAGCGGCCATGCCTGGGATCCTCAGCGCGGCAAGCGCCGGACCGGTGGGAATTGTTTTCGGTGAGGACGACTCACCAACGCGCTCGCGCCTAGCGGCGGAAATCGCGGCCAAGTTCCCCGGCGCGCGGCTATACTCCTATGAGGCTTTGGCTGGCGATGGCCGCAAGGCCGCCATGCGCGCCGCCTTTGGTGACGGCAGCGCCGCGGTGGTCAACTTCGCCAAGGCGGACAAGATATTGTCGTTAGACAGCGACTTCGTTTTGCTAGACGACTGCGGACCGGTGACGCCGTTCTTTGACCGGCGCAAGCCGGAGGGCGGCGACTACGCCAAGGCGGCGGACAAGAACTCCCTCAACCGCCTGTACGTGGCGGAAGGGCGCTTCACGCTGACAGGCGGGATGGCTGACCACCGCCTGCGGGTGGCGCCAAGCCAGGTGATAGGGATTGCCGCGGCGGTGGCCCGTGAGCTGGGGCTCAGCGAGTTGGTGGCATCGATCCCGGCGCTGGACAATGCGGCGGCGGCGAAGTGGGCCAAAGAGTGCGCGCTGGACCTGAAGGCAAGCGGCGGCAACTCGGTGGTGCTGGCTGGCGCGCGCCAGTCCGAGGGGCTCCACCAGATCGTCATCGCCATCAACCAGAAGCTCGGCTCGTACGGCAAGGCAATCTCCGTGGTGCAAACCGGGCGGGCGGGCCTGCTGGGTCTGGCGGACCTGCACAAAGCGCTCGCCGCCAAGGAGCTTCAGACGCTCATCCTGCTCACTCCGGGCAACCCGGTGTTTGATGCGCCGGTGGATTACGATTTTGCCAAGCTCCTCAAGCAGGTTCCGCTGAGTATCCACCTTGGCCTGCGCGCCGATGCAACCGCCCGCGCCTGCACTTGGCATATCCCGGCGGCCCATTACCTCGAGTCCTGGTCGGACGCGCGGTCGGCGACCGGGGTCTACACCCTGATTCAACCGATGATCCTGCCGTTGTTCGGCGGGGTCGCCGAGATTGACCTGCTGCTTGCCCTGTTAGGCACCGAGGGTGCGCTGAAGCCAAGCGCGGCTGACACTGCGATGCCGGCCATGACGGCGGTGCGCGCGACATTCAGCGAGCTAACAAAAGGCAGCGACGCGGCGTGGGCCAAGGCGCTGCGCGATGGATTTGTTGGAGCCACGGCCTACGCGGCGGTGACCAAGGCGCCGGCAGCGGGGAAAGCCGCGGCGCTGGGAGCGGCGGTGGTGGCCGCGCCGAAGGTCGGCAGCTAT
>JBILQA010000117.1:0-7850 GCA_044373535.1 Akkermansiaceae bacterium
CATGCGACTGCGAGCAGGGCTATTAGCCAGTGAAGTGTCCCTTTCATTTGTTTGCCTTGCGCATTGGTACGGGTTTGGAGCCTTGGCACCAACCGGGCAAGAATCCACCGCGGCGGCAGCCTGCTTGATCCTCGGTGCTCATCGTTTCCTACTCGCTGCCTCCCTCGCCTTGCTTCGCCGCCCCGCCTTTGGTCGCCCCCAGCTGCGGGCCATTGTCCGGAGGCATCGACTGGTGCCAGGCCAACAGCATGGCGGTTAGCTCGGCGACCACCGCGGGGTTTTGCGGCGCCGCGTTGGCCGCCTCGCCCGGGTCGGCGGCGAGGTCGAAGAGCTCCGGCTTGCTGCCGTCGTACTCGCACAGCAGCTTCCAATTGCCCGCGCGGATCGCGAGGTCCGGCTGGACCCCGAGTTTGTACTGCGGCCAGCTCTTGCGATCCGGCGGACGCCGCCAGCAGATCGGGGCCGCGCGCGAGCTGTTGGATCGGCCTAGCAGCGTTGCGGCCAGCTCCTCGCCGTCAAAAACCGCGCCCTCGGCCCTGGCCACTCCCGTAACATTTAACAATGATGGGACCAGGTCGATGGCGGCAAACACCGAGGTGGCATTGTGGCTGCCAGCTGCCCCCGCTGCGATGAGCTTTGGCGCCCAGACGATCAGCGGCGAGCGGACTCCTCCCTCGTAGAGGGTCGTCTTGGCCCCCCGCAGCGGACCGGCCGACCCCGCGCCCGGCTCATGGCCATTGTCCGAGCAAACCAGAATCAAGGTGTTGTCGCGCAGCTTGGGGTCGCTGCGGATGAACTCAAAGATCGCTCCAAGCTGCTTGTCCATGTTCTCTAGCACCGCATGATAGGCCTTCTTGCCGCCGCCGCGTCTCTCCATCGGAGGGAAAAACGGCGAGTGGACATCATCCGGCCACAGGTTGATATAGAATGGCTTCCCCTCTCCCGCCGCCTTGCGCGCAAAATCGATTGCCCCTGCCGTGTAGCCTTGCGTGATGAGCGAGCGGTCCATCCAGGTAATCGGCCCGTGGCCCAACTTGTCAGATCCTAGCGCATGCGGCTTCGGCTCGCCCTTGCCCGAATAGCACAGCGGCAGCAGCCGCGGCCCGAGGCCCTCGAAGTTTGTTAGACTCGCGTCAAACCCGTACTCGGCAATGAGCGGCGCGTCGCCGACATTGCGCTGGCCGCCCATGTGCCACTTGCCGAAGTGGCCGGTGGCATAGCCGCCCTCATGGAGCATGCGGGCAAGCACCGGCGCCTTCGGGTCAAGCCACTGGGCCATGCCGCGGCGCGTGTTGTCGCCCCGGTCACTGAGGTAGGAGGTGATCCGCCAACGCTGCGGGTACTGCCCTGTGGTTAGCGCCACCCGCGAGGGCGAGCAGATCGGCGCATTGACGTAGAACTGCGAAAACCGGATCCCCTCGGCGGCCAGGCGGTCGATGTTAGGGGTCTTTGCCTCCGTGTTGCCAAAGCAGGAGAGGTCATGCCAGCCCATGTCGTCGACGAGCAGCATGATGATGTTTGGCTTGGCCGCGGGCCCGGCGGCCACGGCGGATGGCGCGGCCAGGGCCAACAAAAGGCAGATCAGGCGGAGTGCTGGCTTCATCGGGAATATTGTTGGCCTCGCGTGCTCCCGGAGATTGGCAGCATCAGGCATACCTAGCGGCTGGATAATCCCGATGCACGCGAAAACCATGCGCCAAGGCTTCGCGGGCGAGCCGGGGAAAACCAGCGCGGGGCCAAAAATTGGTTCGCCGCGCGCACCCGGCGCGGCTAAGCCGCAGCCCGCGCCCATGGACAAGCCTGAAATCCTCCTCGAAGCCTTGCCGCGCGCCGGCGAGGTTCGTTTGGGCGGGCGACTCGGGACTCTCTCGCTGCCGCGCCAGGTTCTCACATTGGCGATGTGGCCGCTGTTTGAGCAGGTGCTCGCGTTCTTTGTCGGTCTAACCGACCTGCTGATATCCGGGCGCATGGCGGGGGGCGCGGAACGCGTGGCGATCCTCGACGCCATGGGCCTGGGCGGCTACGTCGCGTGGTTTTTCAATATCCTTCAGGCCGCCGTGGCCACCGGCGTGATGGCGCTGGTTGCCCGCGCGACCGGCGCGCGCGACCAACCGCTGGCTAACAGGGGGCTTGGGCAGGCCGTGTGGCTCGGCCTGGCCGCGGGCTTCGCCTCGCTGGCGATCCTCCAGTTAGGGATTCCGCTGCTGATCGGCTGGATCGGCCTGAGCCACGAGGCGGGGGTGCAGGCGGAGAGCTATCTGCGGGTACTGGCGTTTTCCGGTCCCTTCAGCGGCGTGCTGTTCGCCCTCAACGCCGCCCTGCGCGGCTCGGGCGACACCCGCACGCCCTTTCTTTCCATGGTTGTGGTCAACTTGGTGAACATGACCTTGAGCTGGATCTTTGTCTTCGGCCCCGCGCCCTTCGGTGGCCGTGGGGTTGCCGGCATCGCCGCGGGCACCGTCGCCGGTTGGATCGCGGGGTTGCTAACAGCCACGCTGATGTTGGGCCGCGGCAAGCACCACGCGCTGCACTGGACGCGCGCCAACCTGGTCCCGCACCGGGAGACGATCGTGCGCATTCTGCGTGTCGGCGCGCCGCAGTCGCTGGAAATCGCCGGCATGTGGATGATCCACGCGTTTGGTATCCGCACGATTGCCGGCCTGAAGATCAACGGCGCCCTCGGATCCCACATTTTGGCCATCCGGATCGAATCCATGAGCTTTCTCCCGGGCTTTGCGATTGCGACGGCCGCCGCCGCCCTGGCCGGCCAGTACCTGGGTGCCGGCTCCAAGGAAATGGCGCTGCGCGCGGTGCGCGCATGTTGGATCGCGGCCGTCACGCTGATGAGTTGCGTGGGCGTGCTGTTTGTCCTGGGCCGGTACCAGCTGATAGGTTTGATGGCGCCCGGCAGCCAGTTGCACATGGAGGTCGCTTCGCCGCTGTTGGTTGTCTGCGCGCTAGCCCAGCCGTTCTTCGCCACCTGCATCATCCTGAAGACCTCCATGCGCGGCGCCGGAGCGACCCGCATGGTCATGCTTTGGGCCTTCGGCAGTATGGTCTTCTACCGCGTCGGCGTCCTCTGGGCGCTCTCGCGCTTCACCGCCCTCACCCTCACGGGCGTCTGGATCGTTCTCTCCATTGACCTCTTGACCCAGGCGCTGATCTTCTCGCGCCTGCACTTTCGCGGCGGGTGGCTCGACGCACGGGTGTGAATGAAGCGAGCAGCTTGTCTTGAAGGTAAGGGATCCCTCGTGCTGCGCGGGTTTTTCGCGCTCCCCGCGCGCTAACAATCTGACAAGCGCCGATTGGCTGCTAACTTTGGAGGTTTATCCAATCCCTCCCTTGTGATGTTGCGAATCCTCCCGTGGAAGTTCTTCGTCCGGCACGCTGCCCGGCGCTATGGGGTGCTCGACCCGGCCACCCTCTTGGCCCGGGTCCGGCGCTTTGCCCAGCCTTCCGAGGTCCAGGAACCCATCGAGTTGCTGCGCGCCGGCATCATCTTCCATACGCGTGGCCTGGTGAATGCCAAGGCTATCCAACACAATCTCGATTGGGTCTGGCCCTTCTGGGTCGAGCGCCAGTTCAACCCGACCGACCCGTCGTTTGTGCCGCGCGCGTTCTCCTTCTCCCACATCAACCTAACCCACCGCAACTGGACCGCGGTCGGCCTGCCCGACCTTCCCATTTTCCCCATCGTTGACCCACGCGGGCTCGTGACCCCCCTGCATGACGGCTGGTCGCTGGATTTCTGGATCATCACCGATGCCGGCGGGCGCCTCCTGCCTAGCAAGCTCGCCGACAGCGAGGCGGCCCAACAGTTAATCATGGGGGCCACCCTCAAGGTCGAGACCCTCTGCCACCATGATGCGCTGCGGCTGAAACTAAGCACCGAGATGGTTCCCGTCCGTGGTGCTCTCGCCGAACTGCGGACAACCATCAAGGCAAAGTCGGATGGGGCCGGCTGGCTTGTCGTCGCCGTGCGCCCCTACAATCCCGAGGGGGTCCAGTTCATCGACCACATCGCCTTGGATGACCGCGGCGACGCCCTCGTGGTCAACGAGAAGACCCGGGTCCGCATGGACACCAAGCCCGCCGCGTTGCGCATGGCCCACTACGCCGAGGGTGATGTCTATCTTGACCTCCACACCACGCGCGAGCGGACCGACATCAAATGCGCCGTCGGCATGGCCACCGCCGCCGCGCTCTTCCGCCTTGAGCCAGGGAAGATCCGCGGGCTAACAGTCACCGTGGCCCTCGACGAGGCCTTTAAACAGCTCGATCCGCCAGCCAGCGGGGGCGGCTCGAGGACTTGGCCGGAGGCGGTGGCGGCAACCGCGTCCCTTAGCGTGCCGGATGAAAAGGTCCGCTACCTGTACGACGCGGCGGTACGGACCCTGAT
Organism: Akkermansiaceae bacterium; assembly: GCA_044373535.1. GTDB lineage: Bacteria > Verrucomicrobiota > Verrucomicrobiia > Verrucomicrobiales > Akkermansiaceae > JBILQA01. The sequence continues at coordinate 4,400 of JBILQA010000117.1, forward strand.
GCTGTTGTCGACCCGGGACCTCGTTCCGGGCCCTTACACCTATCGGCGCTTTTGGTTTCGCGACGCCTGTCTGATGCTCCATCCCTTGCTGGCCATCGGACTCGTGGAGCGCGCCGCGCGGGTCATCCACGATTTCCCCACACGTCAGACCCGCGGCGGCTACTTCCTCTCGCAGGAGGGCGAGTGGGACTCTAACGGCCAGGTGCTGTGGATCGCCGCGCGCTTTGAGGCGATGACTGGCCAAGTGCTGAGTCCCGCGCTTGATGCGGCCCTCGACAAAGCCGTTGCGTGGCTGGAGCGCAAGCGCCTCGCCAGCCATGCCACCCGTCCGGGCACAGCGGGGCTTCTGCCTGCCGGGTTCAGCGCCGAGCACCTGGGCCCTAACGATTTTTATTATTGGGACGATTTTTGGGCCGCGGGCGGCCTGCAGGAGATGGCCATGCGCTGGCGCTTGAGGGGCCGGGCGGGCGCCGCACAGCGCGCCGATGATTTGGCCCAGGCGTTCCTGCAAAGCATTGAAGCAAGCCTGGCGACAATCGCTCCCGAGCGGCGCAAAGGCGCGGTCCCGGCAGCACCCTCGCGGCGGCTCGACTCTGGTGCGATTGGCTCGATGGTGGCGGACTATCCGCTGCAGCTCTTCGCCCCCGCCGATCCGCGCATGCTCAGAACCGCGGACTTCCTGATGCGCCACTCATTCCACCGCGGCGGATTCTTTCAGGAGATGATCCACTCAGGCATCAACGCCTACCTAACTCTCGACTTGGCCCAAACCTATCTGCGGGCCGGGGATCCCCGCTTCGCCGACTTGATCCGCAGCACCGCCGCGCTTGCCTCGCCCACCGGCCAGTGGCCCGAGGCGATCCACCCCAACACGCTGGGCGGCTGCATGGGCGACGGCCAGCACGGATGGGCCGCTGGCGAGTGGGTTATGATGATCCGCAACTGCTTTGTGGCCGAGGAATCCCAGCCTCCGGAGCTCGTCATCGGAGCGGGGCTTTTGCCCGAATGGCGGGTTGGCCGGCGCGAACTTTCATTCGGCCCAACGCTAACATCCTGGGGCACCGTGACGGTGCGCCTGATAGAGGAACGGTTAACCATTGAGGCCCAGTGGCGGGGCGAGCCTGCACCGATGCGCATCGCCGTTCCAGGCTACCAACCGATCGCGCAGGCCGCGGCGGGTCACCCTTACCGCTTGGAGCCACTCACATGAAAATCGCGATGTTCACCAACAACTACGTTCCCCACGTGGGAGGCGTTGCCCGCTCGGTGAAAACCCTCGAGGATGAATGCCGCAGGAACGGCCATGCGGTTCGCGTGTTTGCCCCGGAATTCGGCCCTGAAGCGCCGGGCACCTGTGGCGACGTGCTGCGGGTTCCGGCCATCCGCAATTTCCATGGCAGTGATTTTTCCGTCCGCCTGCCACTACCGTCGAGCGTCCACTCCGCGCTGCTGGAGTTTGCGCCCGACCTCATCCACAGCCACCAGCCACTCCTCATGGGCATCACCGCGCTGCGCGAGGCATGGAAACTCAGGGTTCCCATCGTGTTCACCCACCACACGCTCTACGAGGAATACATCCATTATCTGCCGCTTCTAGACTCCGCCGCTCTCGCACCCATCCTCAGACGCTGCGCCATCAAGCTGGCCAACGAGTACTCGAACCGCTGTTCGCAAATCGTCGCCCCAAGCGCGAGCGTCCGCACATTGCTGCTAGAGCGCGGCGTCACCACGCCCATCGAGGTGATCCCCACCGGAATCGATACGGGCTTCTTCGCCTCCGGCGATGGCGGCCGCATGCGCGGCAGGCTGGCCATCGCGCCGCGCGCACGCGTCATCGGCCACCTCGGGCGCCTGGTTCAGGAGAAGAATCTGCCCTTTCTAGCAGATGCGATCAAGCAAGTCCTGCAGCGCCATCGCGACGCGGTCTTCCTGCTCGTTGGTGACGGCAGCGCTCTTCCTGGCGTCATCGCGACCCTCGCTGCCGAGCGCGCAGCGGGCCGCCTATTGACCCCTGGCCGATTGCTGGGCAGCGATCTAGCCGATGCGTACGCCGCCATGGATATCTTCGCCTTCGCCTCAACCTCCGAAACCCAGGGAATCGTCTTGGCTGAGGCGATGGCGGCCGGCAAGCCGATCGTCGCGCTCGATGCCCCCGGGGTGCGGGACATCCTGCGCGACGGCCTCAATGGAATCATGCTGGCTCGCGACGCCACAAGCGCTGAATTCGCCGCCGCCCTCGAGCAGTTGCTTGGCGACCCTGGGCTTCACCATATCTACGCCGCGGCCGCCAAAGCCACGGCCGAGGAGTATGCCGAGACGGCATGTGCCGGCAAAGTACTCAAACTCTATCAAAGAGTTCTGGAGCAATACGCACATTCCGAGGACGAGGCCAACGCATGGGACCGGGTTCTAACCGCCGTGGAGATCGAGTGGGAACTTCTCATCGCTAAGATGGCCGTTGCCGGCGCAGCGGTTGCCCTGAACTCCGCCGCGGAGGTGCCGCTTGAATAAGAACCTCCGCCGCTGGATGCGTTGGCTGCGGCGCAGACTCAGCCCCAGCCATTGGCTGGCCAAGCTTCTGCGGCTTCATCCGCCGCCCACCCGCCAAGCGGCAGCCGGACTGATCATGATTCAGATTGACGGGCTCTCGCGCCGTCAGTTTGAGCAAGCTGCGGAAAATGGGCGACTGCCATTTTTGCGCAGCCTGGTTGCCAACCAGCAAGTCGGACTGCACAGCTTCTACTCCGGTATTCCATCAACAACTCCGGCAGTGCAGGCCGAGATCTTCTTCGGCATCAAGACAGCCGTGCCGAGCTTTGAATTCATGCAGCGCAGCAGTGGACGAATCTGCCGGATGTACCACCCGGCGGCCGTCGCCGCGGTCGAGGAGCAGCTTGGCGCGTTCAATGACGGGCCGCTGCTGGCCGGTGGTCATTCCTACTCCAATATCTATCGGGCAGGCGCAAGCGGCTCATGGTATTGCGGCCAAGACCTCGACCCTATCCTCATGCTGCGCCGCCTGCACCCGATTAGGACGGCGATTCTAGCCTTCGCCTACCTTCCCACCGCGCTGCGGTTCCTTGGGCTAACATTGCTGGAGGCCGTCCTCGCCATCGTTGACCTGTTGCGCGGAATCCTGAAACGAAACCTTCTGCGCGAACTCATGTTCATCCCCGCGCGCATCAGCGTCTGTCTAATGGTGCGGGAGATGGTGCGCTTTCGCGTCTTGTTGGATATCGAAGCCGGGACGCGAGTCATGCACGCCAACTTCCTCGGATATGACGAACAGGCGCACCGCCGCGGTCCGGATTCGGCGTTTGCCCATTGGTCGCTCAAGGGCATTGACCGCGCCGTGCGGGACATCCACCGCGCGGCCCAACATACCCCCAGCCGCCCCTACGAAATTCTCGTCTACTCTGACCATGGCCAGGAATCTTCTTTGGCATTGGAA
>JBILQA010000118.1:0-7833 GCA_044373535.1 Akkermansiaceae bacterium
CCCAAGCTGGCTGGCGCGCTCCTACGCCAGCTCCCGGATCCTGCGCAAGTGCCTCAACCGCCACTCGCCATTGTTGGGAAAGTGGTACTACGAGCACATGCCCGCCACCCGTGTCCGCGCGCTCGTTGGTGAGGAAATCTGGCGCACCTACCACAAGTTTTGTTTTGAGCGCAACCCATGGGAGAAGGTCGTCTCCTACTACAACTGGAAGAAGTTTGGCCAAAAACGCAAACTCCCGGAGTTTCGCCAGTACGTGTTGGAGAAATCCCACCGGCTGCCCACCGATGCGGACCTGTATCTGGACGGCGACGACCAGTGCTTGATGGACGAGGTCCTTGACTTCAGCGACTTCCGGGCCTCCTTCGCGGCACTCTGCCGCCGCCTCGCGATTCCCTACAGTGGCAACATGCCGCGCGAGAAAACCAACATCACCCAGCAGCCGGTCGACTACCGGACCTATTACGACGAGGAATCCCGCGCGAAAGTGGCCGCTTGCTACGCGCGCGAGATCCGCCTGTTTGGCTATCAGTTTGATCCGCCCTCACGCGGGATTTCCACGGAGACGATGACGCCACCGCCCAAAGGCCGCGTGACCACGCCCGCGGGCCGCGGCGCGGCTTCTGGGTGTTAGACCGTGCGCAGCACCTCGCCGAGCTGGGCGGCGACCCAGCGGATGTCCGCCTCGCCAAGCGCAAATGGCGGCGTGAAGGCAAGGACGTCGCCGGCCGGGCCGTCGGCCAGCATGATGACTCCGCGGCGCAGCATCTCTTCAAGCACGTGGCCTGCACGCGCGCTGGAATCCAGCGCTGCGCTGCGGCCTAGCTGCATGCCTAACATCAGCCCGCGCCCGCGGACCGCGACGATCCCCGGAGCCTCGATCGAGTGCAGCGCATCAACTAACAACCGTGCGGTGGCCTGCACCTGGGCGGCGGTGTCCGGGCGCAGGTGGATGTCGGTGGCGGCCAGGGCCATCGCGCAGCCGAGCGGGTTGCCGAGGAAGGTGCTGGTGTGGAGCGCCTCGCCAGTGGACACCGGCCAGGCGTCCATCACCGCAGCCTTGCCGACGCAGGCGGAGATCGGGAACCCGCTGCTCAGTCCCTTGCCGAGGCAAATCAGGTCGGGCACCACCGCGTCCCACTCACAGGCAAACAGTTTGCCGGTCCGGTTGAAGCCGCTGTAGATCTCGTCAAAAATCAGCACCACCCGGTGGGCATCGCACCAGTCGCGCAGCATCGCCAGGAACCCCGCCGGCGGAACGACCTTGCCGCCGCGGCCTTGGATCGGCTCGACTAACAAAGCGCCGATTTTTCCCGGGTCCAACGAGTTGAGCGCGGCGGCGCACGCGCTCAGCTCGGCGGCGCTGCGGGGAAAATCCAGGTGGTGGGCAACCGCGGCGAGCTGGCCGGAGAACGGGGCGCGGAATTTGTCGATTCCGGCGCCCAACAACGCGCCGTAGCCGAGGCCGTGATAGGCGTTGTGGAAGGTCACGACGCCCGCGCGGCCGGTGGCAATCAGGGCGGTCTTGAGGGCGGATTCGACCGCCTCAAAGCCTGAGTTGGACAGGGTGGTTTTCCCGGGGCCCGCGCCCCAGCGCTCGAAGGTCATCGCGCTGAGGCGCTCGCACAGGCGCACCTTGAGCTCGGTCGGGTGCACGTCGCCCATGGCGTGGATGAGCCGCTCGGACTGGTTCCACAGCGCGCGGACCACCTCCGGGCGGCTGTGGCCAAGGCCGGCGACGCCAAACGCGCTGGTCAGATCCAAAAACCGGTTGCCGTCCGCGTCCCAGACGGCCGAGCCGTCGGCGCGCTCCCAGAAGATTGGCCAAGATTCCGACAGGTAGGTGACGTTGTGGGTCTCCACCCGGCGCAACCGCTCGGCAAGCGCAAGCGAGCGCGGCCCGGGGATGGCGGTGACCAGATGCGGCAGCATGCGCTGGTTCTAACGTCCCGCCGGGGATTCTCTAGCATAAATGCGGTTGGCGTTGCGGCTCCGGATCGTGCCGGGGCCGGCCAACAGATTTGTTACCCATCGGGAGATTTCCTGCCATGCTCGCGGAGCTCCCATTTTCCACGCGGGTTTCTGTCATGAATTTTGCTACACAATCCCTTGCCCGAGTCAGTCGACTTTGCATGGCCAGCGCGGTGCTCTCGGGGATTCCAGCGGTGTCAGCGCCGCAGGCCGCCGCGCAGCCGCCAAGCCCATTGCGCTGCTCATCGAGATCGAGAAGCAGACGCTCTAACCGCGGATGAGGAAGTCGCTCAGATGGCAGTTAGGCTGCGCGCTCTTGTTGTTAACCGTGCTGGCCCTGCCGGTGATGGTCAACGTGGCCGTCCAGCTTGCCGCCGGCCACTGGAATGCTGGCACGTTGCGCGGCCGCTGGTGGCTCGGCGCCGCCTGGCTCGCCGGCAAAGCCGGTGACAACGGCCGCCGACTCGCCTGGGAGGAGCGGGCCTGGGCGATTGACGAGGGCTACCTCGCGGTCCTCTTTGATGTTCCTGAAACCTTTGATGATAAGGAGCTTAAGGAGGACATGGGGTTCGACACCGGGAGCCCCTTTGGCAGCGGCACCTTCCACTATGACGCCGCCACCCGGACCCTGCAGGTTTTTGTCCAAGAGGCGCAGAAGGAGGCCGTCATCCGCGGCATGAAGGAGATGTTTGGCTTCCAGCCGCGCGGCTAACAACCTCGGGAGCGGGCTTGCCTCGCCCGCCCGGCGCTGGTTAACATCCGCCCGTTTCCCCGGAGCGGGATTGCGATGAGAGAGCTAACAGTACTTCTGGTTGTCCTGATGATGCCATTGGCGCGCGCCGAGGAGATCCCGCCGCTGCTGGGCGCGGGCTTCGGCAAGGTCATCGAGGTTGAGGGGAAAATCCTCGATGAGGCCGACACGCGGCGGCTGGGGGACGCGGGCGCGAAGCTCATCGAAGTGAGCCACGTCGGCGGAGTGGCGGTGGATCCGGTGGCCATCCCGCTTGAGCTTGAGGTCGGCGCGGGTGAGCTGCCGGCGCGCGGCACCGCGGTTAGGTTCCGCGGCTACGAGACCGGTGGATTCCTCGGGACTCCGCGCGAGGCATTCGCGGACCTTAAGGACATCGCCACGACGCAGTATTTTTTCCAAAGCAGGTTTGCCGTCATCAAGCAGTTGGAGGCGGTTCGCCCTGCAGTCGGGACGCCCGCGGCGGCGGCGGAAAAGCCGCTTGGTCAGGCGAGCCGCGATGCGGCGGCGGTGTTGCCGCAGATCCAACAACTGCTAGGCGGGGTTCCGACCTATCCGGCGCTCACAGCCATCCTCGGCAAGCCGGATGGGGATCTTGGCAGCGGTCTGCATATTTACGTTTTTGCCCTCAGCGATGGCAGCAAGATCACAGTGGCCACCGCCGACGGGCAGTCGCTCTTCTTCGTCGACCACGACAAGGTGCGCTTGTATCCAGCGCTGTAGGGTGCTTTGGAACATTTATAAGGGGACCGCGCCTTGGCAACCGGGGTAGCCAGTGCAGCCCCAGAACTGACGGCCGGGGGTGGCGCCGTGGCGGGCGGTGCGCAATTTCATGAGCTTCCCGCAGCGCGGGCATGGCGGGTGGTCATCTCCGGCAGGAGCCGCCTGCCGCTGGGCGATGCGCGCCGCAGCGAGCTGCTCGGTGTAGCCGCCGCCGGCGATGAATTCGTGCTCGAGAGCGAGGATCTGCTGGTCGAGGAGGAAGTTCGCCTGGTGGATCAGGCAGAGCAGCGCGTTGGCGCGCACCGCAGGGTCGGTGTGGTTGAGCCAGGCGCTGTAGAGGTCACGCCGCGCGTGGTCACCCGTGCTTGCGGGATCGGTCGGATCCGACGGATCGGCCGGATCACTTTTCTGCCACGCGACGGAGCGGATCGCCCGGGCTTCGGGGGAATTCTTGTGCCATTGCGGCAGCGAGCGCTGACGCAGGAAGTCCTCATAATCCAGCAGAAGCTCCTCAAGGCTGGCACGTGCAACGTTGGTGAGGTGAAGCTCTGACTTGCTACTGGTGCCGCCTGCGCGATTTCCCTCGGCAATGTTCTGGCGTCCGCTGCGCGCCGCTTGAACCATTTGATCGTGGGTCCGGCTGCGCCCGCTGATGAACCGGTTACAGAACGCAACGGTGCCGTCATAGATCAACGTCGTCGTCTGGAAGCTGCGCAAGCGCCGGTACCCGCCGACCGGGCGAAGCTTCTTTTGCTTCCGGGGACCGGCCGGATCTCCCTGCGGGCTCCCGGATTCTAACATAGGGAAAGGTAGCTGCGCCGCCGCTGGATTCAAGAGGATCGGTCGGATCGGACCGATCCGACCGATTTTTATCAGGATCCGACCGATCCGTCTGATCCGACCGATCCATCTTAAGGATCCGACCGATCCGTCTGATCCGACGGATCTTAACCATTACAAAAAAAGCCGCCCCGGCGAACCGGGGCGGCTTGTGAGTGGATAAGCGGGTGCGCTTACTTGCCTTCCAGCGCTGCCTGGGCGGCAGCCAAACGTGCCACCGGCACGCGGTACGGCGAGCAGGAGACGTAGGCCAAGCCGAGCTTGTGGCAGAACTTGACGGAGTCCGGGTCGCCGCCGTGTTCGCCGCAGATGCCGAGTTTGATGTCCGGGCGGGTCTTGCGGCCCTTTTCGACGGCGATTTCCATGAGCTGGCCGACGCCGGTGGTGTCGAGGGTGGCGAACGGGTTCTTGGCGAACACGTCGGACTCGATGTAGGGCATCAGGAACGCGCCCATGTCGTCGCGGCTGATGCCGAGAGCGGTCTGGGTGAGGTCGTTGGTGCCGAAGGAGAAGAACTCAGCGTTCTCGGCGATCTGGTCGGCGGTGAGGGCACCGCGCGGGACTTCGATCATGGTGCCGACCTGGTAGGTGAACTTCACCTTCTTCTCGGCCATGACCTGCTTGGCGACGGTGTGGACGATTTCGGCCTGGAGGTCGAACTCGCGCTTGAAGCCGACGAGCGGGATCATCACCTCAGGCTTCACCTTGATCTTCTTTTTCACGCAATCGGCGGCCGCTTCAAAGATGGCGCGGGCCTGCATTTCGGTGATTTCCGGGTAGGCGATGCCGAGGCGGCAACCACGGTGACCAAGCATCGGGTTGAACTCGTGGAGTTCAGCGACGCGCTGGATGATGGTTTCGACGCGCACGCCGAGCTTGTTGGCCAAGTCCATCTGCTGCTCCTTGCCGTGGGGCAGGAACTCGTGGAGCGGCGGGTCAAGCAGGCGGATCGTCGCCGGGAGTCCCTTGAGCTCGGTGAAGATGCCGGTGAAGTCCTCGCGCTGATACGGGAGGAGCTTCGCCAAGGCGGAGCGGCGGGCGGTTTCCTCGGTGGCCAGGATCATCTCGCGCATCGCGTCGATCCGGTCGCCTTCGAAGAACATGTGCTCGGTGCGGGTCAGGCCGATGCCCTTGGCACCGAAGGCCATGGCGATGCGGGTCTGCTCCGGGGTGTCGGCGTTGGTGCGCACGGCCATTTTGGTGGCCTTTTCGCACCAGGCCATCAGCTGGGTGAAGCCCTTGAACTTCTCGGTCCCTTGGGCGCGCTTGTCGCCGCTGACGATGCCGGTGATGATCTCGGACGGCTGCGTTTTAAGTTCACCACCGTAGACGGTGCCGGCGGTGCCATCGATGGACATGTACTCACCTTCCTTGAACGTCTGGCCGGAGGCGGTGACGGTCTTCTTGGTGTAGTCGATCTCCAGGGCCGAAGCGCCGCAGACGCAAACCTTGCCCATCTGGCGGGCAACCAGTGCCGCGTGGGAGGAAACGCCGCCCTTGGCGGTCAGGATCCCTTCGGCGGCGATCATCCCGCGAAGGTCTTCCGGGGAGGTTTCGTTGCGCACCAGCAAGACCTTCTCGCCGCGCGCTTCGGCCGCAGCGGCGCGATCGGCGTTGAGGTAGATTTTGCCGGAGGCGGCACCCGGGCCGGCGGGCAGGCCGGTGGCGATCGCCTTGGCCTTCTTGACGTCGGCGACATCGAAGATCGGCGCAAGGAGTTGGTCGAGCTGGTCGGCCGGGTTGCGCAGGATCGCGGTCTCCCAGTTGATGAGCTTCTCCTTGACCATGTCCATGGAGAACTTCAGGGCGGCTGCGGCGGTGCGCTTGCCGTTGCGGGTCTGCAGCATGAACAACTTGCCGTCCTGCACGGTGAACTCGACGTCCTGCACGTCCTTGAAATGCTTCTCAAGGGTGGCGCGCACCTTCATGAGCTCAGCGAATGGCTTGGGCATCGCTGCCTTCATCTTGCTGACTGGCTCAGGCGTGCGCACGCCGGCGACGACGTCCTCACCCTGCGCGTTCATCAGGAACTCGCCGTAGAACTCGTTGGCGCCGTTGGCCGGGTTGCGGGTGAACGCCACGCCGGAACCGGAGGTTTCGCCGGTGTTGCCGTAGACCATCGCCTGCACGTTGACGGCCGTGCCCCATTCGGCAGGAATGTTGTACTTGCGGCGATACACGATCGCGCGGTCGTTCATCCATGAGCCAAACACCGCGCCGGCCGCTCCGCGGAGCTGCTCCCACGGGTCGCTCGGGAAGCTGTGGCCGGTGCGGCTCTTGACGAGCGCCTTGAAGCGCTTCACGAGCTCCATCTGGTCTTCCGCGGTCAGCTCGCTGTCGATGAGGTCCTTGCCGTACTTCTCGTGCTTGAACTCTTCGATGACGGTTTCGAACGGCTCGTGCTCCTCGCCTTCGGTCTTCTGAACGCCAAGCACCACGTCGCCGTACATCTGGACAAAGCGGCGGTAGCAATCCCACGCGAAGCGCTCGTTGCTCGTCGCTGCGGCCAGGGATTTGACGGTCTCGTCGTTGAGGCCAAGGTTGAGGATGGTGTCCATCATGCCTGGCATCGAGTCACGGGCGCCCGAGCGGACCGCCACAAGCAGCGGCATCCCCTTGGCGTTGCCGAACTTGCAGCCCATGATCTTCTCCATGCTGCGGATCGCGCTTTCCATCTGGCTGGCCAGCACTGCCGGGTAGGTCCGCTTGTTGGCGTAGTAATACGTGCAGACTTCCGTCGTGATGGTGAATCCGGGAGGCACTGGCAGGCCAATGCGGGTCATTTCCGCGAGGTTCGCGCCCTTGCCGCCGAGCAGCGGCTTCATCGAGCCATTGCCGTCGGCTTTGCCGTTGCCCCATGAGTAGACAAACTTGTCGCTCTTCACCGCCGCTGGCTTGGCGGCCTTCTTGGCGGCCTTGGCCACCTTCTTGCCGGCTGGCTTGGCCGAAACTTTGCTGGCGACCTTCTTCACCGCGGCCTTCTTCACCGCGGCCTTCTTGGCCACTGGCTTGGCGGCCGGCTTCTTGGCGGCGGCCTTTTTCGCGGCTGGCTTGGCGGCGGCCTTCTTGGCCACCGGCTTCTTGGCTGCCTTCACGGCGGCCTTCGGCTTGGTTGCCGCCTTCTTGGCGGTCTTTGGCGCGGCTTTGGTCGCGGGTTTCTTGGCGGATTTCTTGGCGGCAGGTTTTGCCGTGGGGCGCTTAGCGGTGGCCATCGTGTGGATTTGTCGGGTTGGTTGTGCGGCCGGAATTTGGTGTTTGGAAATGACTTCCCGCCCGGCGCAAGCGCGCGACTCTAGCAATCGCGCGTTGCCTGTCAACCAGCCAGTAATAGGGTTTGGCGGGCTTTCAACCGATGGCTGGCGGCTCTTGGAGGTGGCCCGTTTGCGCCTTCGCGCGCCGCGCGCGCTGCTGCGTGAAATCCCCCGGCGGGCGAAGTTTCGACACACCGCCCTTGCAACCGGGCGTGTTCTGGGGCATTGGCCCCGGCTCAACCCGTCATTTTATGTCCCTGAAGATCCGCAACCTCGCCATCATCGCCCACGTTGACCACGGCA
>JBILQA010000119.1:0-7822 GCA_044373535.1 Akkermansiaceae bacterium
GCGGCAATCTTCGCCCCGAGCCATGGATCCTCGCCGGCGCCCTCGGCGACCCGGCCCCAGCGCGGGTCCTGCGAGATATCGACCATTGGCGAGAACACCCAGTGCAGGCCATCCGCCGCGGCCTCCGCCGCCGCCGCCCGCGCGCAGCGTTCGATCAACTCCATGTTCCAGGAACACGACAAGCCGAGCGGAAGCGGAAAAATCGTCCGGTGCCCGTGGATCACATCGTAGCCGAATATCAGCGGAATCCCGTGCCGGCTTCTCAACGCCTTCTCCTGCAGCGCACGCGTCGCCCCCGGCGTGAACACGTTGAACACCGCACCGCACTCGCCCGTGCTCACCTTCCCCTCCAAATCCCCGGAGTACGCCGCACCGGTCACATCCATCGCCCCGACCAGCAGGTTAAGCTGTCCCACCTTCTCCTCGAGCGACATCGCGCCGAGGAGCCCGCTCAAAAACTCACCCTTGCGGCTATTCACCCATCCACTCTGTCCAAACACCCCGGAGGGGCAAGTGAACTTCAAGGCGTTTCGCTCACCCCCTTCAGGCCGCTCCGGCTCAAACCGCCGACTGCCCGCGCACCAGGGAGAAAATTGCCCCGGGGTTGAGCGTTTTTGCACGCTCCTGGATCTGCGGCAAAAACTTCGTGTGGAGCTCCCCTGCCTGGGCGCGGAGGGATTGATACAGTGGCTTCATCTCCATCCCGGCAAGCTTGCGCCCGCCGGCGTGGTATTTCTCCGCCAAATGGCCAATCGCGTAGGTGGCGGAAAATGACATCACCGAACCGGTCAGCTCATCCGCGGCACGGCCGCCGAGATTGCCGCCAAGCTTCTTGCCAAACCCGCGCATCACCTTGCGGGCAAAGCCCTCCACCATCTGGGACCCCATTCCAAGCCCCGCCGTGGCCAGAAACTCCTTGATGTGCCCGCGGTCCAGCTCCGCTCCATGGGACTTGCCGATGCGATACACCATCTTCATCTGCAACGGGATGATCGCCATGGTGGCTAGCGTCTCGGGCAGCAGCTCAAGGGCTCCGTTGACAATGGCATAACGCAGAATCATCCCGCTGGTGTCCACACCCGCGGCCTCCACCTCACGCGTCTCCACCGATGCCAACGCCAGTTCATCAACCTCCGCATCCAAAACCTCAACCTCGCCCTGCCCCAGACCCAACAGCCTGCCCAGCTCATCCAGAAACCCCTGCTCATCCACGCTGACCGCCCCATCCGCCTCGCAGACCGCGCGGGCCATCTCATAGGCCAGCAGCCGCTCTTGCGCGCTCGCCAGTTCCGCGACCACCGTCTCCAGGCGCACCTTGCCCATCAGGATCTGACGTGAGACGAGCGCCACCTTGTCGCTGCCAAGCTCCGCCTCGAGCCGCGCGACCTCCTCGCGCTCCACCTCGGACTTCTCGCCGTCGGCAAACGCCGCAAACAGGCAAATGGCAATCAAGGATTCGGCGGACGCGCTTGCAGGAGTGGGGATATTCATCGGGCCCAAAATACCTCTCTTTGGCCATCTGCCGCGTAGAATTGGCGGCCGATTTTCCACGCGCATTTGAGACGCGCGACTCAGGTCGCGCCTCCTTGCAAAGCCCTAACCTCCAACTATTAGGTTTTGCCTGTTTACTTCCCAACCCTGAATCCCCCAGTGAGCCGTCCATCCGCCGCGGAGCTCCCCACCGTCAGCTCATAGTCGCCGGGATCCACGATGAAGTCATGCAGCGCTTCGCTATAGCGGGTGAGATCCGCAGCCGGGATGGTCAATTTCACTGTTCGGGACTCGCCCGGCTTGAGGAAGACCTTCTGGAATGCCTTCAACTCCTTGAGCGGCGCGGGCGTGATGGTCGGCTGCTTATTGTGCACGTACGCTTGGACCACCTCGGCGCCCGCCTTGCTGCCGGTATTCTTCAGCTCAAACGAGATCTCCACTGTGCCGGTCGTCGCCACCGCGGGCGTCACCTTCATGCCCGCGTACTCAAACGTCGAGTAGCTCAACCCGTGGCCAAAAGGAAACTGCGGCGCCCCCTTGAAGTACATGTACGTGAAGCCCTTCGACAGGTCGTACTCGTTCTTCGCCGGCAGCTGCGCGAGATCCTCATAGACCGTGTACGGCAGCTTGCCGCTTGGGTTGACGTTGCCAAAAATGACGTCGGCCATCGCGTTGCCGCCCTCCTCGCCCGGAATGAAGGCCGCCAGCACACCCGGAATGGTGTCCTTGATCCAGCGCACCGAGAGCGCCCCGGCATTCATCAGCACCACCACCGTCTTCGGGTTGCTCTTAAACACCTCCTGGGCGAGCTGCAGCTGGCGCTTGGGAAGAGTGATCTCATCCCGATCCCGACCCTCGGTCTCAATGCTGTCGTCCGTGCCCAGGAAAACCAGCGCCACATCGGCCGTCGCCGCCAAGTCCGCAGCCTCCTTGATGGACGCGTCGGACCCGCCACCGATCGTGCACCCCTCGGCGTGCACCACGGTCACCCCGGCACCCGCCCGGTTTTTCACTCCCGCAAACGCCGTGACCGGGTTGGCCGCCATCCCACTGTAGCGGGCGGTCCCGGGGTAGAACTTGTCCGCATGCGGGCCAACCACCGCAATGCGCTTCAACTTCGCGGGATCCAGCGGCAAAAAGTGGTTCTTGTTTTCCAGCAGCACGATGGATTCCTGCGCGGTCTTGAGCGACAACGCGCGGTGCTCAGGCGCTCCGATGCTGGATGCGGGAATCGCATCATACGGATTGAGCCCCGGCGCATCAAAATCTCCTAACAAGAAGCGCACCCGCAAAATCCGCCGCACGGATTCATCCAAGTCCGTCTCCTTGAGGCGTCCATTGCGCACTGCCAGCGGCAACTGCTCGGCGAATATCCGCTCGGCGAGATCCACCCCGGCGAGCACCGCAACCGCCGCGGCCTCCTCGCGCGTCTCGCAGAACTTCTTGGTCTCCACCAAATGGTCAACCCCCTCCGCATCCGCCACCACAAACCCCGGCCATCCCCAGCGCTTCTTGATCGTTTCCCGCGCCACTGCCGGATTGGCATGCACCGGCAGCGTCGCTCCACCGGCCAGCGTGATGTTATTATAGGAAATCATGATCGAGGACACCCGCGCGCCGCGCGCCACATCGCGGAACGCCTTGGTGTAATACTCGTTAAACCAGCGCTCAGTGACCACCGAGTTCCACGTCCCCGTGCGCTTCTCCTCGACGTCATAGGCACCCAGGTGCTTGAGCGTGGACGCCACCTTCAGGTACTTCGGGTTATCCCCTTGCAGGCCCATCACAAACGCGGTGCCCATCCGCGTCGTCAGGTGGATGTCCTCGCCCCACGTCTCACAAACCCGCCCGTACAACGGCGTGCGCACCATGTCGATGACCGGCGAACGCACGACCAAGCCCTTCTTCCCGATGTTGTGCAGCGCGCGCGTCTCGTCGCCAATCACCCCGGCCACGCTCTGGATGAGCTCGGGGTTCCAGGTTGCCGCCATTCCCGGCGGAATCGGAAACATTGTCGTCACCTGCTTCGCCTTCACCCCGTGCAGCACTTGGTTGCCGCCACCCTCAAAGGCCCTCAAGCCCAATGCTTTTATTGCCCCGGCGTCCTTGTACATGAGCTCCGCCTTTTGCTCCAGGGTCAGCCGCCCAAGGACATCCTCCACCCGCTTCTCCACCGCCGCATCCGGGTTCTTATACACCTCTTGCCCCAATGCCGCCGCCGCCATGCCCAACCATGCCCACAATACCAAGTTCCCTCTCATCTCTCGCTTTGGATAACTGCCACGCCGCCAGACTACAACCCTATCCCGCCGGCCCCGCCGGACCCACGCCAACTTGCTGCTTGCCGAAGTTGTTAGCCTGTGGCGCGCTTGGAGCATGGCCGCCGGCAGTCTCTTAACCCTCCTGGATGACATCGCGACGATTCTCGATGACGTATCGATCTTGACCAAGAAGGCGGCAGCCAAGACCGCGGGGGTGCTGGGGGACGACTTGGCGCTCAATGCGCAGCAGGTCAGCGGCGTGGTTTCGCAACGTGAGCTCCCGGTGGTTTGGGCGGTGGCCAAGGGATCGTTCATCAACAAACTCATTCTGGTGCCCGCCGCGCTTCTCATCGCCGCGTTTCTTCCCTGGGCGATCGTCCCGCTATTGATGGTCGGCGGCCTCTACTTGTGCTTTGAGGGCTGCGAGAAGCTCGCGCACTCATTCCTGCATCGCCACCGCAAGGCTCCGGAACAAGCAGTTGAGGAACTTGCCGCGCTGGCCGCGGCACCTGTCGAGGCTGTCGTTGAATCCGAGGCCGACAAGATCAAGGGAGCCGTGCGCACCGACTTCGTCCTCTCCGCGGAGATCATCGCCATTACCCTGGGAACCGTTGCCGGTCAGGCGTTTGACCGGCAGGTGCTGGTTCTCTCCAGCATTGCGGTGGTGATGACCATCGGCGTCTACGGACTGGTTGCCGGCATCGTAAAGCTCGACGACGCGGGTCTGTACCTGAGCCAACGCCGGACGCCGTTTCTGCGCGCGTTGGGCCGCGGCATCCTGTGGGCCGCCCCCTTCTTGATGAAGACCTTGTCGATCGCGGGCACGGCCGCGATGTTTCTCGTCGGCGGCGGCATCCTGACCCACGGGATTCCACCCGTTCACCACGCCATTGAGCAGGCGGCTGCCGCGCTTGCCCACAGCGCCGGCGCCATCGCCGGATCCCTGACGGGCCCCGCGCTCAACGGCATTGCCGGACTCATCGCCGGATTTCTCGCCCTCCTCGTTGTCGCCGGCGTGCAGAAGCTGCGTGGCAAGAGCGCCCACTGAGGCACCCCTCATCACCGCGACCCTCTTCCGGAACGCGCGCGCACGCTTATCAAGCATTTAGCTCACTCAAGCACGTCCGCTGGGCGCCTCCTCATTTTCCGTTCAGGGATTGGAGGAGGCGCTCAAGCCCAAGGATATTGCGCTTCAGAACCACCTCGGAGTCTTCCTTCGGGCAGTGATCGAGGATCCCAACCGGGCCGTGCCAGCCGCTGAGGACGACCTCCTTGATCATCGCAAGTTCGCGGTCCCCTGAGCCAAGGGTACGAATCTCATCCTCCGCGCCGCTGGCACCGAGGGTCATCCCGCTGAGGTTGAGCGCCAGAAGGTACGGTTTCATCAATGGCATCAGTTCGGGGAAGCGCCCGATGTGCCCCTGACCGTGGTGGAAGTTGTAGACCAGCCCGACGTTGTCCATCCCGAGCTGCTTGATGATGGCGATCTGGTTCTCCGGCTCACCAAACCATCCACCGTGGTTGTAGAGCGCCAGCTTGCAGCCGAGACGCTTCGCTTCGACGGCAAGCGGCCGGAGATGTTCAGCGGCGGCGGCGACTTTCGCCGCTTGATCGGTGGTTCCTGGCAGCGGGTCGTCCAAGGCAATCCACAACTGCGGGTGGATCCCGTGGCGCTCGATGACCGCGAAAATCTTCTGGTTGTCCGCCGCGCTCTTGCCGGACAACCACCACGCAACCATCTCGATCCCGTGGCGCTGCATGACCTCCACCTCCTGGTCAAAGCTCGGCACATGCTCGGCACGCCAGTCATAAGCAAGCCGGGAGATCCCCAGCCGCTCGAGCATCTTGGCGCGCTCCTCCGGGCCGCGCTTGGCCGCGTCAAATGGCACGATGCACCACGCAGTCAAATTCTTGGTCGCAAACATCTCCGTGCCATCCCCGCGCGCCTCGCTCAGCAACAACAGCCCAACCAGCGCCCACAAAATCCGGCTCATTCCCGAGCATCTCCCGCCGCGAGATCCCGCGCGAGGAAAAATCAGCCCTGCGGCCCCGCCCCGGGGAAGCCGCGGCTTTTTGAACTTCACTCGACGTGGACAGCGGGGGCATTATGGCCCATAGCGAGCCAGAGCCCACCTCCTGCAGCTCAGCGTCGAATCTATCATTTGCGCCTATGAGACTCATATTATTATTTGCCGGCATGCTTGCCCTAAACGGCTGCATTGCCGGCGTCGCCCCCATCGTTGGTTATCCCATCGGCACCACAGCCAATCACCGGGAGGAAATCTCCAGCCTGCCGGCAACCCGGACACGCCCGAAAACGACCCTCTATAAGCAAGTCATTGATCACAACTACCGCCTGCTGTTTTCACCCGAGGGCGGGCGGGATAACATTACCCTGAAACACGGCTACCGCTACTTTGTCAAAGTCGGCGACGGGGAGAAAACCGAGCTGCGCTTTCTCCGCTCTAATCCCGGGATTGCCACCAGCCCAGCTGAGCCATTCGATGAAGTCTATCCCCTGCCCAGCCGTGATGCCTGGATTGGCTATGGACTGTGCTCCGGCGAATACCCCGACTCCGGCTATTTAGAAAACGATACCCCTGCGGCAAGGCTCGCCGCCGAGCGCCACGAATCGCGCTACTTCATCACCCTGTTCTCACCGGAGAAGCAGCTTTCGCGGACCATTATCACCGCCACCACCCAAAAGCCCGGGATCCGTTATCTCCCCGACCTCCGAGCCATCCAGTTCCGCAGCCTGTCCGGCATGATGCTCTACCTCATCGATGAAAATCGGGTGGTTCCTAAACCATGATGCCAAGGCATTTCTGGTTGGAAACCAATCCACCGCTTCTCCGCGTTTATTCTGCCGCCTGCGCACCTCCGCGGTAAAATGTTCTCGTCGGCCCTCCCTCAGCCGATTGTGACTTGACCGATCCGCCCGTCCCCTGCAGTTCTGCGGCGCAATGACTTTCAGACCGGAACCGATCGAATGGGACGACCAAATTGCCCTCCTCCTTGAGCAAATTGAGGAGAAAGCCAGCGACGGTGGGCTGGCCCGCCAGGAACAGGCGCTCATGGATATCGTCGAGACCGTCGAACTCCTCCAAGCCGATGGCGACGGCCTGCATGACTTCTGGCAAAGCCCGCTCGACCACCGGCGCATCATCAAATCCTTCGACCTCATCGGCTCCAGCGCCATGGTCGATGTCCTCAACGCCAGCCAGTGGTGCCAGACCCGCCCGGCCGACCGCGACCTCTATACCGAAACCGAATCCGACCACCTCGCCAGCATCGAAGATGACCTCCACGAAGCCCTCAGCGAGCTGCCCGACCTCCTCGCCGATTTTGTCGAAGACGAAATGGCTGAGTAAGCGCTCCCCGGCGCTGGATTGATATTGAGGATTTCGAAGGGTTCGGTCCTCTTCACCTCAACAATCATCAATCCCGCCCCTCCCCCGTCTCAGCCAATAATGGCTGCACCCTCGCCAGAATGCTCTTGGCACGCTTGATCTGGACGCAGCGCAGGTCATAGCGACTCTGGAGATTGATCCAAAACTGCGGGCAATGCCAAAGAACGTCCGCCAAGATCCCAAGCGCGCTGCCTTCATTCCACGCCGTGGCCGGGCCCTTGCTGGAGGGTTTCAAGGACTCCATGGACGTAGACGACATAGCGGACGTAGGCGTCAGCCCACCGGCGGCCGGCCTCCAGGCTCTCGTCTTTGGATTTGCGGGCTTCAAGGGCCTCCTTGAAGAGCGCGTTGAGTTTTGCGCCGAGTGCCTCCGCAAGGATACCTGAAACCGGTTGCAGATCCCCGGTTTGCAAGGCGCGCTCGGCAGCGGCAATATCCGCTGGTAGCTCTTGGGCAGGCTTGAGCCCGCTGTAGGGGAATCCCTCGGCGTCGCGGTGGAGGCGCACGGCGGTCTCCATGAAGAACCGTTCAGAGAGCTGACGGGCATCGCCGCCCAGCTTGTACACTGGCAACGCCTGGCTGAAGGCCTCGCGGAGCTCGGCATCTTGCTTGGGCCCCACCCAGATGCCGACACCCTGATAACTGCCGGTGGCAAGAGCC
>JBILQA010000120.1:0-7776 GCA_044373535.1 Akkermansiaceae bacterium
GCTGGCCAAGGCGCCGGCCGACATTGAGGCGGCCTTGCTGCAGGCACAGCTTTGGAGCGCCGGGGGGAAGGCGCGGAAGGCGCTCGAGCTGTTAGAGTCGCTCAAGTCCACCTATCCGTTCCGTCCAAACATCAACATGGCCCTCGCGCGGAGCTATCGAGCCGCGGATGAACTTAACCGGGCGGCCGCGCTTCTGGACGAAGTTCTCGCGGCGGCACCGGACGCGGGCGAGGCCGCATTGCTGCGCAGCGAAATTGAGATTGCAGCAGGACGTCCATCGGAGGCTGTGCGCCTGCTTGAAGCGGTGCTCCACGACCATCCCGGCCACCGCGGCGCTGAGGACCTGCTGGTTGCCGCGCTGCGTGGCGCGGGCGCCACCGAGCGGGCGCTTGGGCTCCTCGACGAACTTGCCGCCGGCAATCCGGCTGATGCCAGCATCCAGGTTGAGCGCGGGCGCACGTTGGCCATGCGCGGCGAGCGGGCGGCAGCGCGCGCGGCCTACCAGAACGCGCTGCAACTCGCGCCGGAGGACTTTCCCGCAGTCGCCGAGCTGGCCGTCCTTGACCAAAGCGATGGGCTGAGCGAGGCGGCCATGGCACGCGTACGGAGCTTCCTTGCGGCCCACCCGCAGGTGGCGCAGGCCCACCTGCTTCTCGCCGAGCTTTGCTACGCCGCCCGCGACCTGCCTGCCGCGGACGCCGCCGCCGCCATCAGCCTCAATCTCCAGCCCGACAACCTCAAGGCCTTCGCGCTGCATGTACGCATCCAAATCGACAGCGGATGCCCGGAGGAGGCCGTCATCTCCCTCCGCGAGCGGGTCGCCAACGCGCCGGAATCTGCCCCCGCGTGGCTGCAACTCGCCGGCTTGCTCGAGGACCTTGGCCGGCGCGACGAGGCGCGCGCCTGCCTGGAAAAGCTCATTGAGATTCAGCCCGATCATGCGGCCGCCCACAACAACCTCGCGTTCCTAGAGGCACAGGCGCCGGGGCGCCTCCCCAGCGCTGCCGAGCACGCCCGCAAGGCCCATGCGCTTGATTCAACCAACCCGGCCATCAGCCATACCCTTGGGCACATCGAGTTTCAGCTCGGGAATGTCCACGACGCGCTGCCTCTTCTCCAACAGGCAGCCGCTGGCTTGCCCGCCGATGCCGCCGTGCTCCATGACCTCGGACTTGCCCACTACGCCATGCTTGAGCTTCCAGAGGCGGCCGCCGCATTCCAGCAGGCCCTCGCCCTCGATCCCGCGTTTGCCGCAGCCAAGGAGGCGAAGAACCGTTTGGCCGTCATCGACCAGGCACGACCGTTTGAGCTCGCCGATGCCGTGCGCGCCGCCCAGCAAAACCCCGCTGACGTCGTCCTCGCGATGCGCCTCGCCGAATCCCTCCGCGCGGCGGGGCAAGCCACCGAGGCCCTCGCCGCCTATCAGAGCGTCCTTGCCCTCAATCCGCAGCTTGCCGAGGCGCACTTGGCCCGGGCGGAGATTTTCACTGCCAACAACGATGGGGCCAGGGCGCTGGAAGCAGCCAATAATGCGCGCCGCATCGCCCCGGACAACCCGCGCGCCCTTGCCGCGCTCGGCCAGGCGACCTTCCGCCTTGGCAAACACCTGCAGGCACACAGCATCCTTGCCGAAGCGGCCTCCAAGCTTCCTGCCGAGGAGGCCGTCCAGCGCGCCTACGCGTGGGCCAGCTACAGCATCGGCAACCTTGACGAGGCCCGCAGCTGCATGACGAGGCTCGCGGCCGACGGCGGCGAGCATGCCCAGGAGGCACGCGACTTCCTCGCCCTCACCGATCCCGCGGCACCCGTTGGCCGCAACGCCATCCTGCTGGCAACCCAGCGGCTAGAGACCCTGCCAGACGACGTGCCCGCCCTGATGCTGCGCGCCGCCCAGGCCGGCGCAAGCGCGCCAGCCGCGCAGGCCTATCAGAGGGTCCTAACCATCTATCCTGAGTTCAACCCGGCGCGCATCGCCCTGGCGCGCATCATGCTCGATGACCCGGCGACGCTCGACGCGGCCGAGGCGCTAGCCAGCAAAGCGCGCCAGCGCCTCGACGGCGATCCGCAGCTCGCCGGCGTGCTTGCCATGCTGAGTTTCCGCAAGGGCAACTTTAACCATGCCGTGGAGCTCCTCGATGAACTGGCGCGCGACCGCAAGCTCGCGGCCACCGAGCTATTTGCCCTGGGCATCTCGCAGCTGCGTAGCACCACCCGCACGGTCGACCCGCGCCCCGCCCTTGCCGAAGCGCTCCATGCGGGCTTGTCGGCCGCGGATGCCGCGCAGGCCCAGGCCGCCTTGCGCGAGCTCGACGCTCCGGGCGCGAACACCCCAAAATAGGCCCCCTCTGCCGTGCGCGCGGCGCGCTCATCTGGCCACACCGAGCTTGCTCATCAGCTCATAGAAACTTGGACGGCTAATCCCGAGCGCCTTGGCCGCCGCCGAGACATTCTGGCCGTGGTTCGCCAAGGCGCGCACGACAAGCTCGCGCTCAACCTCCAAGCGCGCCTGGCGAAGGCCTCCGCGGGTGTGCCCAGCGACATCACCTGAGGCCGCAGGCGCCGCCTCAAGCTCAAGGTCGCCTGGGGAAATGCACCCATCGTCGGCCATGATGACGGCCCGATGGACACGATTTTGGAGTTCGCGCACGTTGCCGGGCCAGGCATGCGCGGTGATGGCGCGCAACGCCCGGTCATCGAAGCGCAACCCCTCACGCCCGTTGAGGGCACCCAAGCGGCGCAAAAAATCCTCCGCCAGCACAACAACGTCGGCACCCCGCTCGCGCAGGGACGGCAGCCGGCAGACGACAACCGCCAGTCGAAAAAACAAGTCCTCGCGGAACGATCCCGCCTTGATGGCGGCGGCCAAATCCACGTGCGTCGCGGCAAGCACCCGGGTGATGACCTCCAGTTCACTGCGCCCGCCGACGCGCTGGATGCGCTTCTCCTGGAGAAAGCGCAGCAGCTTCACCTGCGTCGGCCCCGGAAGGTCGCCAATCTCATCGAGAAACAGCGTCCCTCCAGCGGCACTTTCGATGAGCCCCATGCGTTGCTGGCTCGCCCCGGTGAACGCACCCTTCTCGTAGCCGAACAGCTCGCTCTCTATCAGGGTGGCGGGAATCGCGTTGCAGTTGATTGCCACAAAGGGCCCGTCGCCATGGCCACTGCGGTTGTGGATTGCCCGCGCGACCATCTCCTTGCCCGTGCCGCTCTCGCCGAGAATGAGCACCGGCGCAGCCGTCCGCGCCACCTTGCCCACCACCTTGAAGACCTCCTGCATGCGCACGCTTGCGCCTAACATCCCCTCAAACACATCCGCCCGCTCCGCGCTGGCTAGCGCCCGGTACTCGCGCTCCAAGGCACCCACGTACACGCAGCGCTGCAACAACCGCTGCAGCGCCTCAACGTCCACGGGCTTGCACAGAAAATCATACGCCCCCGCGCCCACCGCCCTCACCGCATTGAGTCTCTGGCTCTGGCCGGACACCACGATGACCTTGATTGCCCTATCAAGAGTCAGAACACCGCTCAGCGTGGCCATCCCCTCAGTCGGGTCGTGCGGGGTTGGCGGCAGCCCGAGATCCAACAGGGCGACCTGCGGCCGCTGGCGCGCACAGCGCTCGAGCGCCTCGCGACGGTCGCCTGCAAGCACCACCTCGTAGTCGCCCGCCAGCACCCACTTCATCTGGGTGCGGATCTCCTCGTCGTCATCGATGATTAGAACCCTCGGTTTCATGGTGCTTGTCGCTGACCTTGTTTGCCTCCCCGCAGTGGCAAGAAAACCGCAATGCGCGTGCCGCGCCCCGGGGCGCTCTTGACGTTGATAGTGCCCGCGTGGGCACTGATGATCTTGCGGCACTGAAACATCCCTATGCCCAAGCCATCCGCTTTGGTGGTGTGGAACGCGCGGAACAGAAAATCACGTTGAAACCCCGTGCTCATGCCGCAGCCGTCGTCGCTGACCAGCAACTCGTTTCCACCCGGACGCGGGCGCGTCGCCACGCTCACCCGCTGCGCACCCGCGTCAAGCGCGTTGCCCACCAGGTTGCGCACCACGCTCTTGATCGCCTCGCCGTCCAACTCCTGCCAATCCACCGGCTCGAGCATGCGCTCGACCCGTGGGTCGGCCGCCCACTCGGCTGCCAATACCTCGGCGCACAGCAGGTCGAGCCGTGCCGGCTCGGCCTGCGCGTCCGCCTCCGCGCCACGCAGGTGGCTGAGCCTGAAAATCAGCTGGTTGATGCGCGCCACTGTGAGTCCCACTCCGCGCACCGCATCCGCGCGGAATTGCGCATCGTCAAAGTGCACCGGCAAGTTGCGCAGCATCAAGTTGAGGCTGTTTGCCGTGTTCTTCAGGTCGTGCACAAAGAACGTCGAGACGGTCTGGAACGCCTCTAACTGTTTTGCCTGCAGCACCTCCTCGCTCAGCGCGCAGCTCAGCAGCGCGCCAGCTAACTGGTCGGCGATGCACTTGAGAAGATCCATCTCCTCGCCGCTGTAGGTGATGCCATTCACCCGGTCGCTGAGAACCACCAGGCCGACGAGTTTCTCGGAGGCAACCAGCGGGATGAGCAACCGCGGGCCACCATGGTGGAACTTGCGCGGGCACCAGGCGCGCAACCCGGCGGCCCAGCGGGACGGCTCAGCCTCAAGCGAAAACGGTCCCGGCCGGGCGCCGATGGCAGCCAGCGCGCCGGACTCGAGGGCAAGCGCCTCACCCGGCGCTCGCTCTGCCGTCGAGTACAGGCACTCGATGCCCGAGCGACTCTCCGGGACCCGGCAGACCGTCACGCCCAGAACATTGAAGCTCGCTGCGATCACCTCGGCCGCATTGCTCCCAAGCACCCCGGCGTCCAACACACTCGCGGTGCGCCGTGTGAAGTCGCTCCAGATGCGCCGGAAGTCGTGCTCGCCACGGCGGAAGTGGCGACTGACGAATTGCTGGGTGCTGCTGCGCACGCGGTCGGAGAGCAGCATCACCGCAAGCCCAACAATCCCCAACAACACCACCAGCGCCTGCGCCGGAAAACTGTGCGCCTCGCCCAAGCGCGCGGCAACGCGCGCAAGCAAGCCGACGACCAGAAAGTACGCTCCGGCAAGCACCAGGGTGATGGACCCCTGGAGCACGCTGCGCGACGGATAGATCTCGCTCTTGCGCGTCGCGCAGCGCAACTGGCCAACACCAAGCAACCCGCTGCCGAGCACCACCCCAGCGCTCTCCAGCCTGACGAGCCACGCGGGAAAGCCCGCAAAGACAAGCATCTGGCTGAAGATGTAAAGCTTGAGGCCGAACACCAAGGCCAACCCGAGAACCACGTACTTGAGGCGCCAGCGGCTCATGCCCACCGACGCGCGAAAGGTCTTCTCCAGGTTGGCGACCATGCCGAGGGTGAGCACCACGACGGTCATCACCCATAGCTTGCCCGCCGGCGCCAGACGCAGGCCCGTGGAATCCACCACGGCTAACAGGCGCGGCGCCTCCACCACTAGCAGCAGCATCGGCAACACCGCAACCACCGCGGCAACCAGCAACACCCAGCGCCACGCCCGAAGAAACTCACGCCAGTTAGCACGCCCATAGACCAGGCTGAACCACAGCCACACGAGTGGCAGCGCCGACTTGAGCCGCAGCGATTCCAACAACGCGGCGGGGCTTGCCGGATCCGCGGCCAGCCGCTGGTCAACCAGACGCTCGGCGGCAAGCAAAAGCATGCCAAGGAAAAGCGCCGCGCCGGGCCACCCGCCACCACGCGGCCACAGCGCCGCGGCACCAGTCAACAGGCACATCCCCGCCGCCAGCGCTGTGAGCCATGCGTCCATCTTGCGGCCCGCGGACGCGGGAGGGAAAGACCTACCAGCGGCTGCGCTCAACGTAGATTACGTCGTACGCGCGCAGGTAGAACGCTCGGCTTTCATTGCCCCGCAATGGATCGCCCAGGTTCAGGACATACCGCTTCTGGCTGCCCCCCTCGTTGCGGATCACATAGACCTTCTTCGGGTTGGCCAGCTTGGAGAAACCGCCTACCTCCATGACCGCCTCCAGGGCCGTTGTCGGCCGCACCAGCAACACCTTGCCCGGATTGCCAACCTCGCCCGAAACATACACCGAGGCGGCAGGTTGCTCGAGGCTAACAAAGACTGTCGGGTCGTTGAGGTGCGGGGCGTACATCGTGCTGAGCGCCGCCTGCAGCGCGCTTGGGCTGCGGCCGCTGCCCGCCACACTGCCAACCATCGGCAGGCCAATGTTGCCGTCAGCCTGGATGCGCAGCGACTGGTTGAATTCCGGCGCGCCCGGATAGCTCACGCGGATCACGTCGCCGGCCGCCAGGTTTCCGCTTGGCGCCGCGGGGGACACCGCGCTTGGCACCGCGCCGCCACCCGCGCCACAGCCGGCGCACACGACCATGCCGACCAGCGCCGCGGCCACACCCAGCATGCCCAACACGCCCCTCTCACCCAACATCCCAACAGTCACTTTGATCATATGTCTATGCTGTTCGCTTATCTATCTTGATTTGCATCCCTAGCAGCGGCAACGCGCCATCCGCCTAGCAACGCACCAGTCCGCCAGAACGCCCGCTGCGTCACCTGATTTCTGCGGGAATTTTTGCTGGCCGCCTGGCGCTCCCACGCCCCGCGAAGGAATCATGATCATCTACTAGATCCTCCGTCACCGCCAAACCATGGCCAACAGCCGCAGGGGCCGCCGGAGGACCCGCAGATTTGTAGTTTAACGGCCTTAGATACAGACACCTAATGATCAATCAAAGGGCCCGGAAAGGGGCCCCGATGGAGCCGCTTCAGGCCCTGCCGAGGCACACAATGATCCTTATGAAACCTCGATTTTGGAGGAAAACTCTAATTCTTCTTCAGTTTTAAAATCGATCTTCCTAGACCTTGGGGTGTGCCGCCCCTACATCCCTCCGCCCGGAGGATTTCGGTCACATCCGCCCTACCCCAATTCGTACTCGCCTCGTTACTCTCGGTGTTGCCCGCATCGAGCCAAACGACTAGCGGGACCGGCAGCGTGGTGGTTGGATGGGACCCTAATCCTGAATCCCAAGTTATCGGTTACAAGGTTCATTACGGAACCACGCCCGGAGTCTACACCCAGGTAATGGATGTTGGCTCTGTCAACGAGGTTAGGATCCCCAATCTGGTGGACCGCCTTGTCTACTACTGCACCGTTAGCGCCTACAGCAGCGGCGGTGTCCAAAGCAGTTACTCCAAAGAGTTAGCGGTGGTTTCCGGAGCCGTTGACACCGCCTCGCCGCGGTTGATCCGCTTGGAGTCGGAGGCCGGCACGCTGACCGCGCCCATGGAGCGCCGCGCCAGCACCTTGGAATCCTGGGTTGAGTCCCCGGGCACCTCCACGGCCGGCGCGGTGACTGTGCCGCTGACCGCCGAGGTGGCGGGAAACTACGTGGTTTGGTGCCGGGTCATCGCGCCAGGCCTCTCGGACAGTTACTCTGTTGCGATTGATGGATCAGCCGAACAGACATTCCTTCCCAACAGCGGGGCAAGCGCCGCGAACTCCAGTTGGGTCTGGCGCCGGGTCAAGCTTGGGAGTGCCGGGACGACCCAGATCCCGCTCACGGCTGGCACCCACAGCATCCGTTTGCGCACCGGGTCGGTTGGGCTCAAGCTCGACCGCTTGGTGCTCTCGTCCAACCCGGACTTTGTGCCAAGCGACGCGCTGCCAAGAACCGGCGACGTCATCGCCGTGGTTGGAGCCTCCAGCGTGCAGGGATCCACAAGCGGTTCGCCGGTGACCCTGCG
>JBILQA010000121.1:0-7731 GCA_044373535.1 Akkermansiaceae bacterium
CTGGAAACTAAGTCCGATTTCCCGAAGGCTCCCCATACCCCATTTTCAAATATGAAAGTTATTCTCTATGTTCTTGCGATTGTCGTGATCATCGGCACGGCGGTCCTATCGTTCAATAACCAGACGAAGTTCGAGGAGCAAGTGATGCTCACCCGCTCACTGGAAGCGGACAATGTCCACTTGGCGGCCAGCATCAGCAAGTCCCAGACGGAGCTTGCCGGGCTCAAGGCAGACGTTGCATCGACCCGGAGTGAGATTGACGTCAAGGTGGCCGAGCTTGAGCGCCTGCTGGTTGCCTTCAAGGCGTCGACGGCTGAGGGCGTCGAATTGGATGGGAAGCTTGTCAGCCTGAAGGGGCAACTTGATCAACTCGAAGCGTCCCTCAAGGAGGTCGCGGAGATCCTTGGCGGGGCCAACGTGCAGATCGACACCTTACCTGATGAACTCAAGAAGGTCGCTGACACCCTGGAAGGGGCGCGCATCGCCAAAGAAGCTCTCCTTAAAAAGGTCAGTGAAGTCGAAACCGCGGTGGCTGCCAACCAGGATGAAGCCGGTCGCCTGCAAGGCCGGGTCTCAACTCGCGCGATCGCCATCAGCCGCAATTCGTTGCAATCGGTCATCACCGGCGTCAACAACGAGTGGGGATTTGCCGTGGTTGGAGCGGGCGCGGGAGCCGGCGTGACGGGCGAAACCCGTTTTCTGGTCCAGCGCGGGGGGCATACGATCGCGCGTCTTGTGCCCACGGCCGTCGAAGCGGGCCAGACGGTTACCGATATTGACCCGAAGTCGATCAACCGGGGTGTGACGCTGCGCGCTGGCGACGCGGTGATCCTCGAGAAGGTGACCGAGTAGTCGCCAGGCGCGAACCGGCATTTCCTGACCCTGCGGGCTTGCGTTCCGCAGGGTCTTTTTTTAGTCTCTTGGCATGACACGGAAGTTCTTCGTCCTATTGGTATTGGTGGCTTCTGGATGGCTCGCCAGCTGTGCGAGTCCTGAGCGCAAGGTGGCGGCGGGTCCGCAGAGTGAGGTGGACAGCAAGCCATGGAACCGGCCGCAGCCGGGTGAAGGCGGTGGGATGTTTGGTGGGGCCTTGCAGAAGCGTTAGAATGAAGTCTTTTTTCGGCGTCGCCCTCGCAGTTTGCATGCTGGTGGGCTGTGCCCAAACCCGGCCCGGGCCGCAGAGCCGGGAGGACCCCAAGCCGTGGAGTGTTCCGCAACCGGGGGAGGGGCAAGGGGCATTTGGTGGAGCACTGCAAAAGCGTTGAGATGCGCCGGCCTGACGTTAGAGACTTACGCCGGGTCACGGCCTGCATGCTGGCACTTGGCTTGGTCGCCGGGTGCGCCCAGCCGCCAAAACCAGCGGCGAAGCCAGAAACGATGCAGATTGAGCCGCGGAGGGAGCCACGGTTTCACTTCAGCTTTGGCACCTCGAAGGGGCTGTAAGGACCAGCCGGCGGGTCAGCGATGGTAGGGCTCGCCGCGCTTGATGGTGCGCACGCGGTAGAGCTGCTCGGTGAGCATCAGCAGGGCAAGTTCGTGTTGGAGCGTCAGGGCGGAGAGGCACCAGACCTCGTCCGCTTGCGCGCGCAGCTCTGGGGTATGGCCATCGGATGCGCCGATGAGAAAGGCGACGGATTTCAGGTCGCCGCGGCGTTCCATGTGGTCAAGGCGTTCCACCCATGCGGCCGTCGTCAGGCTCTCGCCGCGCTCGTCCAGGGCGATCCGGTAAGCACCCCGTGAGGCCTCCAGCAGGCGGGCGGAAACGTCCACCGAGCTGCCGTCCTTGACGTGGCGCAGCTCAAAGGTGCCATAGCGTGTCAGGCGCTTGAGGTATTCCGCAATGCCATCGCGGGCGTAGCCGAGGGCGGGTTTTCCCGCGGCGAGGATAAGGTGCTTCACGCCCCAGTGTGGAAACCGCGGGGTCGGGTTGTCGAGCCTGCCGCGATGCTCGACGCCTGCCCGGATCATTTTCTATCCTTGGCCATGAAGTTGACCCGCTGCGAGTGGCTCCCTGCCAACCTCGATGCCTACCGCGACTACCACGACCACGAGTGGGGCGTGCCCACGCGCGACCCGCGCTACCTGTTTGAAATGATCTGCCTGGAGGGTGCGCAGGCGGGCTTGTCATGGTGGACGGTGCTGCGCAAGCGCGAGCGCTACCGCGAGGTTTTCCACCAGTTTGAACCCGAGGCGGTTGCTGCGATGACCGACGCCGAGCTCGAGGCCTTGATGGGCGACGAGGGAATCATCCGCCACCGCGGGAAAATCTTTGCCGTGCGCCAAAATGCCCGCGCCTGGCTCGCGCTGGAGGCCAAGGAAGGCTCCGCCGTGGACTATTTGTGGAGCTTCATCGGTGGCCAGCCGCGGCAAACCCACCGCCAGTCAATGGCCGACCTGCCGGCCAAGACGCCCGAATCCGAAGCGATGAGCAAGGCCCTGCGCCGCGAGGGCTTCAACTTTGTCGGTGCCACCACCCTTTACGCCTTCATGCAGGGCGTCGGTATGGTCAACGATCACACCCGCGGGTGTTTCCGCTGCGCCCAGCTTGCCTAGTCGCGCCAGCGTTTGGTGAGGTCGGCGTAGGCGTCGATGCGGCGGTCGCGGAAGAATGGCCAAATGCGGCGGAAGTCCTCAACCTCCCGGAGGTTGCAGTCGTGGATGAGGATCTCCTCGGTGGCCACGCTGGCCTTGGCGACTATCTCGCCGTAGGGATTGGCAATGAACGACTGGCCCCAGAACTCGGTGTTCTGCTCGGTGCCGGTGCGGTTGGTTGCCGCAATGAAGCAGCCATTGGCGACGGCGTGGCCGCGCTGGACAGTTTCCCAGGCGGTGTGCTGGGCCGCGCCAAGGGTGGGTTTTTCCTCGGGCAGCCAGCCGATGGCGGTTGGGTAGAAAATGACCGTCGCGCCGTCCATGGCGGTGAGGCGGGCGGCCTCCGGGTACCACTGGTCCCAGCAAATGAGCACGCCAATGCGGCCAAAGCGCGTCTCCCACGCCCGGAAGCCGGTGTCGCCCGGGGTGAAGTAGAACTTTTCCTCGAAGCCCGGGTCTTGCGGGATGTGGTGTTTGCGGTAGATGCCCAGCAAGCTGCCGTCTGCATCGATGATCGCCGCGGTGTTATGGTACAGCCCGGGACCGCGTTTTTCGAAAAGCGAGGCGACAATCACCACCCCAAGCTCGGCTGCCAGCGGCTGCAGCATGGCTGTCGTCGGTCCCGGAATGGTTTCCGCCAAGTCAAACAGGGCGGGGTCCTCGGTCTTGCAGAAGTACTCGGTGAGGAACAACTCTTGGGTGCAGATGATTTGCGCGCCCATCCGCGCCGCTTCGCGAATCAGCCCAATGTGATGGGCAAGCGCCGCGGCGGGCGAATCAAAGGCACGGGACTGGAGCAGGGCGAGGCGTGGCATGGCGGGTGAAGCACCGAGCCTAAACCCAACCCGCGCGGGTGAAAAGAGCCGAGTGGCCTGCAAGAATGACCTGTAAAGCGGCCGCGGACGCTGTAGGGATCGTCCGGTGAAGATATCCGTTATCATCCCCGCACGCAACGAGGAGGCGTATCTGCCTGGCTGCCTGCAGGCGGTGAGCGCGGCGGCGGTTCATGCCGGGGTGGCCGTGGAAACCCTGGTGGTCCTTAACCGTTGCAACGACCGGACCGAGGAAATCGCCCGGGCCCATGGGGCCGTCATCGTGCGCGAGGACGAGCCGAACCTGTCGCGGATCCGCAATGCGGGGGCTGCGGCGGCCGCTGGCGAAATCCTTGTCACCGTCGATGCCGACAGCCGACTCCACCCACTGAGCCTGCGCGACATCGCGCGCAAGCTCGGCAGCGGGCGCTATATCGGTGGTGGCAGCGCCGTGCTGCCCGAGCGGCTCTCGCTTGGCATCGTCGTGACGATGTTCTGCGTGCTGCCGCGGCTCATCCGCCACGGGATTTCCTACGGGTCGTTTTGGACCACGCGGGACAACTTTGACGCCATCGGCGGCTTCGACCCGGCCTTCATCACCATTGAGGACGTGGACTTTGCCCGCCGCCTGCGGGCCCTCGGGCGGCAGCGTGGCCTGGCCTTCGGCACCCTGTGGCGCACCCCGCTGGTGACCTCCTGCAGGAAGTTTGACCTCTTTGGCGATTGGTACCTTGTGCGCCACCCGGACTTCCTGCGCCGGGTTTTCACCGGCACCGATCGCGCCGCGGCCGACCAGTATTGGTACGGGGTGGACCGGCAGAATGACTGAGGATCAGGGGAGGGGGGCGCACTGGTCGATCCGACCCCGCCGATCCTTGCCCGTCCCCGGTGCATCCTGCACGTGTTTGCCCCGCCGGGGTTGCACAACCCGCACGGGCTGGTTGCCCCAGGATCGCAACCTCAGTGCTTTGCACTTGGCATCCAGGCTGCGAGAGGGGCGCGAGGCGGCGGCCCGCTGCGCGCGCCATCCCCCACGCAAAACACCATGAACCAAACCACTACTGAACATTGCATCGACATCTGCAACAAGCTCCTCCGCGGCGAGCGCTCTGCAGTCGAAACCTACAACCAAGCCATCGAGCGCCACGCTGACTCGACGGTCCGTCCCGAACTTGAGCGCATCCGCATGGATCACCAGGAAGCCGTCAGCCGCCTCAGCCAGAGCGTGCGCGAAATGGGCGGCGTGCCTGACGAAGGCTCCGGCGCATGGGGCGTGTTTGCCCGCGGGGTTCAAGCCGCGGCCAACCTTTTTGGCGCCGAGTCGGCCGTGAGCAACCTCCAGAACGGCGAGCAACATGGCCGCTCCGACTACGAGGACGCCCTCTCCGACGAGGAGGTCATGCCTGAACACAAGGCGATGATCCGCGACGAATTGCTGCCTCGCACCCAGCGCCACATCGCCACCCTCGAGCGCCTCGAAGACCAGGCCTAGGCACCCGCCGCTCGACTCCTCTCTCTGAGCCCGGGCCCAGCTGCCCGGGCTTTTTTTTGCCCGGGCAGATCGCATTGTTAGCCGCGGCGCGGCACTGCGAAATGCCCCCGCGGTGGCCGCACGAGCCCGCTCTCCTGGGTGCCCGCCACTAAAGGTCAAAAGGTCAGGAAACCTTGCCGGTTTCGGCACAAAGCGTGCGGAACCCACGGGGACAAGTTCCCGCGGCGGACGCTGTCCGCGGCCCACCTTGGCGACTCTTGGCCAAGCAGCGTCGCCGCGGTTTGCCGTTTCCGCCGCCGCCCAACTTCCGCCGCCCAACCCACGGGAGGATCCCGCAAATCAACAACCCCACCAGGCAATGAATGAGTCGATCAATTCCACCAACCAGCCTTTGGCCGTCGGCCTCGAGTCGCCCGCCAACGGGCCGAAGACCTCCGTCCCTCCAAGCGCGAGGGGGCCGATAGAGGAAATCAAGAACGAGGTCAAATCCAAGGGCAAGCAGGCCCTCGCCGAAGCGAAGTCCGGCGCCCAGGAATCGTTCCAGGAGGCCCGCCAAGCCGGCCGGGGGTTCATCCGCCAGCGCCAAAGCATGCTCGCCGAGAAGATCGACGAATACCAGCAGGCCGTCCACGCCGCCACCGAGAGCTTGCAGCGCGAGGACAGCCAGCTTGCCGGCCCGGCTGGCAAGGCGGCCATCCAGCTCGAGCGCCTCGCCGGCTACCTGCGCAACCATGAACCGGAGGACCTCCTCGAGGACCTCGGCGGCTTTGTCCGGCGGCGGCCCGAGGTCGCCTTTGGCGGCCTGTTCATCGCGGGGCTCGTTGCGGCCAGGTTCCTGAAGGCCTCGGCACGCCGCCAAGAGGAGCTGCGCCGCGACCGGCGGTCGTCGAGCGTGCGCTCCGCCGATCCCGCTCCCGAGGCGTCGTCGTCTTCGCCGGCGCCGGAGACCCATGGGCGCGCGATTGACATCGAGGAGCTTGCCGCCGGTCGACCAATCATCTCGGGCCACGCCGCCGCCTCCGGGCCGATCAACCAACCCGCCGGCCAGCCCGAGCAGGTCAACATCTTTCCCCAACCCTAACACCCCGCAAGATGAACGGAGACCCAAACATCGCAGACCTTCTCAGGCAGCTCAAGGATGACACCACGGCGCTGGTGCGCGAGGAGGTCACCTTGGCGACCACCGAGGCCAAGGAGAAACTCAAGGTGGCCGGGCGCAACGCCGGCATCATTGGGGCCGGTGCCCTGCTCGCATACAGCGGGCTGCTTCTCATTCTCATGTCGCTGGGTTACCTCCTGCGCGAGGTGTTCCGCAACGCCGGGATGAGCGAGGCCATCGCCACCTTCCTCGGCTTCCTGATCATTGGCGCGATCGTCGCGGCCATTGCCGCGGCCATGATCCTCAAGGCGCTCAAGACCCTTCGGAATGATTCCCTCGCTCCGCAACGAACCACCCGCTCACTCAGGGAAGACAAGGAGTGGGTCCAACGCAAAGCTGCATCATGAAACACGAAAAACATCCCGGTCAAAACGAGCCATTTGCCCCAAGTGCTTATCCGGCCGCCGCCGGCGAGACGGGCTCATCGAGCAGCCACCATGGTGGCGCGGGCCATTTCGGCCATGCGCCCCATGAGGGACGCGCGCACGCTGAGCCGCGCTCCAGCGAGCAAATCGAGTCAGACATCCGGCGCACCCGCGGGCGCATGGACGCGACGCTTGACGAGCTTGGCCACCGGCTCAGTGCCCGCTATTTCATGAACTCGTTGTTTGACTGGTGGGAGGCTCCCAAGTCCGGCAGCCGCCGCAATGCCGCGGCCATGAGCGCGTACCGCAGCGTGGCCAAGCAGGTCAAGGCGCACCCGATGCCCTCGCTGCTCATCGGCGCGGGCCTCGCTTGGCTTATCCGTGAATCGACCACCCACGAGGAGGATGAGCTTGAGGAATTCGGCATTGAGGAGGATGAAATCATCACCGCGGCGGACGCTCCGGGCGCGCGCGGGGTTTCCATGCGCTCCAGTGACGACCTTTACGCCAACGAGGACGAGGAATTCGGCTTCGCCAGCTCGGCAGGCGGCGCGACCGTAGAGCGCCCCGGCATGGCTGAGAAGCTCAAGGAGGGCGTCGGCGAAGCCAAGGATAAGCTCGGTGCGGCCGGCGAGGCGGCCAAGCACGCCGCCCAGAACCTCAAGCGCAAGCTCGGCTCGGGGACGCGCAAGTCAAAGAACCAGCTCCGCGCGCTCAAGGAGTCGGGCCGCGAGGCTGCCGATGAAGTCAGCCAGCGTGCCCAGGATCTCTATGAGCGCAGCCGCTCGATGACCCACAAGGTGGGTGAGCAAATCGAGGAACGCTATCACACTGGCGCACGCAAGGTCGACCAGGCCATGCATGAATACCCTCTGGCTGTTGGGCTTGGCTTTGCCGCCCTCGGCGCGCTCATCGGCGTGCTGTTGCCTCGCACTCGCCGCGAGGACGAGTGGCTTGGAGAAAAAAGCGACCAGCTCAGCGATGTCACCCGCGAGAAGAGCGGGGAACTCCTTGAGCGTGGCAAGGCCGTGGCCCAACGTGTCGGTGAGGCGGTTAAAGATGAGGCGCGCGAACAAGGGCTGAGCCCCAGCGATGTTGGCCAAGCCTTCTCGGGCCTTACGGAAAAGGCCTCACGCCTCGCCGCCCGTGCCAAGGAGGAAGCCAGCCAGGCGGCCATGGAGCAAGGGCTCACGCCAAGCCAGTTGCAGAGCGAAGCGCAGCGGCCTCTTCCAGAAAGCCGCAACGAACAACGCGGCGGGTAAGGCGTGCACGCGCGCTAGAACCACTGACGCAGGCCGCCCCGAGGCAAGG
>JBILQA010000122.1:0-7728 GCA_044373535.1 Akkermansiaceae bacterium
ACTACCCCACCCATGTCGGGCGCACCTACGAGCAAGCCGAAGACGAGCTTGGCCGCGAGTGGGAGGAAAAGCACCGCGGCAAGTCACGCCTCACCTGGCACCAGGCCAAGCCGGCCGCGCGCGCCGCTTGGCACCGGGTCGCCAAGCAGCACTTTGGCTCCCGCTACCATGGCCCGCAGGGTGACATCCTCGAGCGCATCGATGAGGACCTCAGTCCGCTCGCCGACGAGGACGACGACGTGAGCATCGTCGATGACGAGCACGGACGCATCCATTGACATCGCCAAGCGTTGGCCTCAGCCGCACGCCGCAAAATCCTTTGCCATAACAACCCGAGCCCGGCCCCGCCAGCGTCCCATCCGGCGTGGGTCGGGTGACGGGGGCGTGCTGAACCACTAGAGGAAGTAGCGCACGCCCGCTGAAAACAGGGGCTGGTGCTTGTTTCCAGGGATGTTTTTTGCCACCTCGGTGCCGCGGCGCTCGGTGTGGGCCATCTTGCCAAAGACACGCCCGCAAGGGCTGGTGATACCCTCGATGGCCGCCAGCGAACCATTCGGATTGGATTCGATCTCCATGGATGGCATCCCATTGGCATCCAGATACTGGGTTGCGATCTGCCCGCGCTCGGCCATGGCGGCGAGGCTTGCTGCGCTGGCGACAAACTTCCCTTCGCCGTGCGAGACGGGAATCCGGTGGACATCGCCAACTTCGCAATCCGCAAGCCATGGCGAGAGCGACGAAACCACCCGGGTGCGCACGTAGCACGAAACGTGGCGGCCAATGTCGTTGAAGGTCAGCGTGGGAGCATCGCTTTCCGGATCCCGGATCTCGCCGTAGGGCACGAGGCCGGTTTTGATCAATCCTTGAAAGCCGTTGCAGATGCCGAGAATCAGGCCATCGCGCTCGCGCAGAAGGTTCATCACGGCCTCTGCCACCCGCGGATTGCGCAGCACCGTGGCGATGAACTTTCCTGAGCCGTCAGGTTCATCACCCGCGCTGAAGCCACCAGGAACCATCAGGATCTGCCCCGTGGCAATCCGGCCCGCAAGTTCCTTGAGAGACTCTTCAACCTGCGCCGAGGTCCGGTTGCGGAACACCACGATCTCGGCTTCACCACCCGCCTGGCGGAACGCGCGCGCCGTGTCGTACTCGCAGTTGGTTCCCGGAAACACCGGAATGATCACTCGCGGCTTGGCCGTGGTGGCGGCGGATCTAGCCGTCATTCGCTCGCTGTAGTTGCCTATCAGCGGCAGGCGCGCAGTCATCGTCATTCCCGCCGCCCTGTCGCCACGGTTAGGTTGCGACGGATAGATCGGCTCGAGCGTGGCGGTCCACGCGCCCAACAATCCAGCGAGCGGGCAGGCCTCCCCGCTTATTGTCAGAACCGGCTCCGCGGTGGTCTTGCCAAGGGCGCGAGCGCCGAGTGCCAGTGGGAGTTCGCCATGGTGCTCAATGAGGAACGCGAAGGGACGCTCAACGAAGAAGTCATCGGACTCTGCGGCAGTGGGGGCGGCGGTAAACCCGATGCGGTTGCCAAAGGCCATTTTGGCCAGCGCGGCGCCCAGTCCGCCCCGGGTCGGGGCGTGGACGGAGAGCAGCCGCCCGCCGGCATTGAGCTGGTGGAGTTGCTCGGCGACCTGCCGGAGGCGGTCGAAATCCGGCAGCAGCTCGCTGTCGCGCGGAATTTCCACCAGCGAGATCGTCGAGCCGGCTTGCTTGAACTCAGGGGAGAGCGCCAAGGCGGCGCTTCCGGGCGCGACGGCGAAAGACACCAGCGTTGGGGGCACATCCAGATCGTTGAACGAGCCCGACATCGAGTCCTTGCCGCCGATGGCCGCAAGCCGCAGCGCGTGTTGCGCATGGAAAGCTCCCAACAAGGCTGCGAACGGCAGCCCCCAGCGCGTGGCGTCATTGCCTAACTTGGGGAAGTACTCCTGGAGTGTTAGCCGGATGTCGGCGAGCTGGGCGCCGGCGGCAACCGCCTTGCAGACCGACTCGGTGACCGCATAGAGGGCGCCGTGGAATGGTGACCATGCCGAGAGGTAGGGGTCGAACCCCCAGGCCATAAAGGTGCAGACATCCGTCTCGCCCTCCAACAAGGGAAGCTTGGCCACCATGGCGTCCGGCGGCGTGAGCTGGTGTTCCCCGCCAAAGGGATGCAGCACGGTGGCGGCGCCGATGGAGCCGTCGAAGCGCTCGCCGAGGCCCTTCTGCGAGGCGACGTTCAGGTCAGCCAGAACGGCACGCAGGTGCTCGGCGACCGACGCTCCCTGCGCAAACTCTGCCACCGGAGGCGCACCTTGCGGCGCCGCGACGTGGATTTGTGCGGTTTGTTGAACGCCGTTGGTATCGAGGAACGCGCGCGAGAGGTTGACGATGGTTTGGCCGCGCCAGCGCATGACGAGGCGGCCGCTGTCGGTCACCTTGGCGACATGGACGCATTCGAGGTTCTCACGGTCGGCTTGTTGGATGAAGTAGTCGATGTCGGCCGGATCGATGCAAACCGCCATGCGCTCCTGGGACTCGGAGATTGCCAGTTCGGTGCCATCCAGGCCGTCATATTTTTTCGGCACAGCATCCAAGTTAATCTCCAAGGACGGGGCGATCTCGCCAATTGCCACGGACACGCCGCCAGCGCCGAAGTCATTGCAGATCTTGATTTTTCGGGTCAGCTCCGGGTTGCGGAACAGCCGCTGGATCTTCCGCTCGGTGGGCGCGTCCCCTTTCTGGACTTCGGCTGAGTTCTCCAAGGCCGTGTCGGTGTGCTCCTTGGATGAACCCGTCGCGCCGCCGACGCCGTCGCGCCCGGTGCGTCCGCCGATGAGCAAAATCGCATCCCCGGTCGCGGGCGCCCCGCGGAACACTTGGGCGCGCGGAGCCGCCGCCACCACTGCGCCGATCTCCATGCGCTTGGCGACGTAGCCCGGGTGATAGACCTCAGCCACCTGGCCGGTGGCCAGGCCGATCTGGTTGCCGTAGGAGGAATATCCGTGCGCGGCGACCTGACAGATTTTCTTCTGCGGCAGCTTGCCGGGCAAGGTGGCGGCGTAGGGTGTGCGCGGGTCACCAGCACCGGTGACGCGCATCGCCTGGTAGACGTAGGCGCGCCCAGAGAGCGGGTCGCGGATGGCGCCACCCAAACAGGTCGCCGCACCGCCGAAGGGCTCAATCTCGGTCGGGTGGTTGTGGGTTTCGTTCTTGAACATCACCAGCCACTCCTCGCTGCGGCTCACGCCGTTGTTAGTGACTTCCACCGGAACCACGATCGAGGCTGCGTTGACCTCCTCGGAGACTTCCAGATTGTCGAGCTCGCCGGTCTTGCGCAGCTCCTTCATCCCCATCAGGGCGATGTCCATGAGCGTCACCGGGCGCGGCGAGTCCGCGCCGTACACCGCCGCGCGCGTCGCCAGGTAGCTTTCCCACGCGCGGCGCACCGGGCCCGCGTCATCGGCGAAGGTGACCTGGTCGATCTTGGTTAGAAACGTGGTGTGGCGGCAGTGGTCGGACCAATAGGTGTCCAACATGCGGATTTCCGTCAGGCTCGGGTCGCGGCCCTCCTCGTCGCGGAAGTAGGCCTGGCAGAACGCAAGGTCCGCCTCAGACATCGCCAGCCCGAGGTGGCTCCGCAGTTGCGCAAGCTGTGCGCTGCTGTGGGTGCGGAAGCCGATCAACTCGGCGACATCCGCCGGGCTGGCGACCTGGGGCCGCAGGGTCATGGGCGGGTCCATGGACGCCTCATGGGAATCCACGGCATTGATCACGTAGTGCTTCACCCGCGCAAGCTCCTCGGTACTCAATGTCCCTTGCAACACAATGACCCGCGCGGATGCCACCGCCGGCCTCTCGCCTCCGGTCAGGATCTGTACGCACTGCGCCGCGGAGTCCGCCCGCTGGTCAAATTGGCCCGGCAGGTACTCCACCGCAAAGGCGCTCTCCGTGCCACCCACACGCAAGTCTCCTGACGCGCTGTCAACCTGCGGCTCGGACAGGATCAGCCGGCAGGCGGCGGCGAACTCCTCGGCACTCAGGCCATCAACGTCATAGCGTTGGATCATCCTCAGGCCATCCAGCCCGGGCAGCGCAAGCGACTCGCGCAAGTCCTGCAACAAGTGGCGCGCTTCGGCGTCAAATTCGGCCTTCTTCTCAACAAAAATTCGGTTCATGGGCAGCGGGGCAACGGGGCGGCGTGAAGCGTTCAATGCTAGGACGCGCCGCCGCAGTGGCAAGCGGAATGGCGCCCGATTGCCGCGCTTGTTTCTCTGCGGTGATGTTCAGGGGGGCTTAGACTGGTTGCCCTGAACGGCTGCCGTGGGGAGGCGGCTGCGGTGAGTAAGGCGTTTTCCTTGACCGAGTTTGACAGGGTCAGTAGCGTCCGCCGCACCGCGCCGGAGGGCGTGCTTCCGGCCCATGAACATTCACGAATACCAGGCAAAAGAGCTTTTCGATCGATTTGGTGTGCCAAGCCCACGGGGCAAGGTCGCCGCCACCGCCGCGGAAGCCGTGGCCGCCGCCGCCGAGATGGATGGTGCGGGGTTGGTGGTCAAGGCACAGGTACATGCCGGCGGACGCGGCAAGGGGACGTTCAAGAACGGCTTTAAGGGCGGCGTCCATCTGGTTGACAACCCCGAGAAGGCCGGCGAGATCGCCGCCCAAATGTTGGGCCAGGTGTTGGTCACCAAGCAAACCGGCGAGGAAGGTCGCCTGGTGCGCCGGGTAATGGTTGCCGAGTCCGTCGACATCGAACACGAGTACTACCTGGCCGTGCTGATGGACCGCGACCGGTCGCGGCCGGTCATCGTCGCGTCCACCGAGGGCGGCATGGACATCGAGGAGGTCGCCGAAAAGACGCCGGAAAAGCTCATCCGCGAGTTCATCGACCCGCTCCTTGGCCTGCAGGGGTACAACGTGCGCAAGATCTCCGCGGGCCTTGGCTTCACCGGCGATGCCGCCAAACAGTTCGCCAAGTTGTTGGGCAACCTGTACAAGCTCTTCCTTGCCTGCGATTGCTCGATGGTGGAGATCAACCCGCTGGTGACCACGCCCGACGGCCGGGTGTTAGCCCTGGACGCCAAGTTTGGCTTCGACGACAACGCGCTCTATCGCCATCCGGAGATCGTCGCGATGCGCGACAAGGACGAGGAGGACCCGCGGGAAGTGGCGGCCTCCGAGTTTGACCTCAACTACATTGGCCTGGACGGCAACATCGCCTGCCTGGTCAACGGCGCGGGCTTGGCTATGGCCACCATGGACATCATCAAACATTTCGGCGGCGAACCGGCTAACTTCCTCGATGTTGGCGGCGGCGCCTCGCGCGAGCAGGTCACCGCGGCGTTCAAGATCATCCTGGCCGACCCGAAAGTTGAGGGCATTCTGGTGAATATCTTCGGCGGCATCATGCAGTGCGACATCATCGCCGAGGGCGTGCTTGCCGCAGTCAAGGAGACGGGCCTGGACATCCCGCTCGTCGTTCGCCTGGAAGGTACCAACGTTGACTTGGGCAAAAAGATCATCAAGGACTCCGGCTTGGCGGTCATCACCGCCGATGACCTCAGCGACGGGGCGAAAAAGATCGTCGCCGCCGTGGCCAAGGCGTCCTGAGTTCCCGCTGTTGCTAACAATCTCCAACTTCCAGCTCCACCTTTTCCCATGTCCATCCTCGTTGACGAAAACACCAAGGTCCTCATTCAAGGCATCACCGGCAGCTTTGGCGGCCGCCATGCCAAACTCAGCCTGGATTACGGCACCCAGGTGGTTGCCGGCGTGACCCCCGGCAAGGGCGGCCAGATGTTCGAGGACCAAGTGCCGGTGTTTGACACCGTGGAGCAGGCCGCGCGCGAGACCGGAGCGACGGTTTCCGCCATTTTCGTGCCACCGCCCTTCGCCGCAGACGCCATCCTTGAGGCCGTCGACGCGGGCATGGACCTCGTCGTCTGCATCACCGAGGGCATCCCGGTGATGGACATGATGCGCGTCAAGGCCGCCATCGCCGGCAGCAAAACGCGCCTCATCGGACCTAACTGCCCGGGCGTGGTCACCCCGGGCCGCGGCGCCAACTCGCACGGTGGCTGCCGCATCGGCATCGCCCCGGGCTACATCCACCGCCGCGGCAATGTGGGAATTGTCTCCCGCTCGGGCACGCTCACCTATGAGGCCGTCTGGCAGGTCACCTCGCTTGGCTACGGCCAGAGCACGTGCGTCGGCATCGGTGGCGACCCGATCAACGGCACCTCCCACCTCGATGTGTTGAAAATGTTCAACGAAGACCCGGAGACCGAGGCAATCATCATGATCGGCGAGATCGGCGGCAATGCCGAGGCTGAGGCCGCCCGCTGGGCCAAGGAATTTTGTACGAAGCCCATCGCCGGCTTCATCGCCGGGGCCACCGCGCCTCCCGGACGCCGCATGGGCCACGCCGGTGCCATCGTCGGTGGCGACGAGGATACCGCGGCGGCCAAAAAGAAGATCCTCGCCGAGTGCGGCATCGCCGTGGCCGAAACCCCAAGCGACATGGGGCGCACGTTGTTGGAAGTTTGGGGCAAATAACAGTTATTGCCTTGGCCCGAGGAAGCGCTCCTCGAGCTGGGCCAGCGTCTCATGGGTTAGATCGGCCGGCTCGGTGCGCCCGAGCACGGCGCGGGCCTGCGGGCTGAGCGCTTGCTCGAGGGTGCTGAGGATCGGTTGGGGCGCCACCAGCCGCCACTTCGGATACCCTTGGGCGTAGACAAGCTGCCCAATGGCGGCGGCCACCCGTTGCAATGCTTGGCTTTCGATCTGCCCGGCAAGGTTGTGGTTCTCGCCATAGGACATGCCCGCCTGGCGGTTGATCGCCCCGCCGCGCGGAAAGCGCCCCGCTTGGTCGCTGGCTATTTCATTAATCGCCTCCGGACGCATCTCAATCGGGCTGTTGGGCAGCTCGATGAAGTGGGGTTTTTCCTGCGGGTCGAGACCCGCAGGACGCAAGCTGAACGCCCTGACCCGCCCGAGGTTGGCTAGCATGAGGAGGTTTTCCATCCGGACTCATAAAGCCCGTGCGCCAGGAATCAAGCGGCTCGATCGCTCCTTCGTCACGGCTGATCTAGCAACGGTGTCGACAGCTAACCATAGCTAACAGACGCGAGGGTCAGCCCGTCCGCCGGCGCGCAATACGGAGACTTGCCGCGCGGCAGGTCGGCGGGCTGGTCAAGCAGTGCGGCGAGGTCCTCGACGCGCAGGCGCCCCTGGGCGACCTGGACTGCGGCGCCGGTGAGCAGGCGCACCATCTTGTAGAGGAACCCGCTGCCGGTGAAGGTGATGCGGTAGCCATCGGCGGATTCGGCGAGAGTCGCGGCGCTCAGGGTCCGGTGGTAATCGGTCGCTTCGGTTTCATTGCCGCGGTTCGCCGCGAAGGCGCGGAAATCGTGGGTGCCGCAATATCGCTCAAGCGCTTCGGCCAGCGACGCGGGATCGAGCTGGCGCGGCAGGTGCCAGGCAAGGCCCGCGCGCAGGGGCGGCAGGACCGGTGCGAGGCACAGATCGTAGGTGTAGGTCTTGCTCGTGGCGTCGAAGCGGGCATGGAAGTCGGGCGCAACCTCCTGGCAGTCCATTACCCGGATGGTCGCTGGCAACTTCGTGTTGAGCGCCGGCACCCAGTTGTAGGGGTTCATTCCGATGGCCGCTGGGCAGTCAAAATGGGCCACCTGGGCCAAGGCGTGGACGCCCGTGTCGGTGCGTC
This sequence comes from Akkermansiaceae bacterium, assembly GCA_044373535.1. Lineage (GTDB taxonomy): Bacteria > Verrucomicrobiota > Verrucomicrobiia > Verrucomicrobiales > Akkermansiaceae > JBILQA01. The sequence continues at coordinate 7,712 of JBILQA010000122.1, forward strand.
CCGAGCCATGGACCCGC